>CAZWOV010000500.1:0-2214 GCA_964635645.1 uncultured Planctomycetaceae bacterium
GTAAAATGGATTTTTTCATGAAAATAACTCCAGCTTTTTCGTTTTTTCTTATGCTTGCCGTGCTTTTAGGCGCGGAAGGATGCCGGAAATCCAACTCTGTCGACAGCTCGTTCAAGCGGACCGACGGAAGGCAGAGCGCGAATGCGAACGATCCGCGTTGGCGCAACGAGCTTTTTCAGAGCAACGTGGAGTCCATTCGAAGCAGGGCCGTTTACGAAAATCCGGAACAGTATCTGAATTCTTTGAATCAGATTGTTGAACGTTTTAACGGTTGGTTTCAGTCGCGTCAGAAATTTGAGGGTTGGCAGACGGATCCAATGGCGGTTGAACAGATCCAATTTCTGGATTCTCTGGACCCGATCGGCGAGCAGGTCGCGGCTCTTTCGCTTATGTTTCGGAATGCGGAGGTTAACGCGCCTCTTTCCGAACCGCAAGCCGCGGCGATTCGGAATACTGCGGAAAATCTGAAAACGGCGATTGCCAAAATTCCTGAAACGCCCTCGGAGGCTTTGACGCTCTTGCGGAATCGATTTCAAAAATTTCGAGAATTTCTTCTTTTCCAGACGATTCAGAATCAGGTTTCGGAAGAATTGAAGAATCTTCTTCAGAATGAAAGCGAATTTTGGGAACAATTGGGAATTTTGACGGGAACGGAACGACTCTTTTTCAAAGGTTCGCAGAAAAGCAACATTCCTCTTACTCCCGGAGAGATATTTACGATTTCTTACGAAAACGACGTTTACGTTCTTTTTGAACAGTTTCTTTTGCACGACGTTTCGCGTTGGGCGCAGGGAACTCCTCAAACGGAGCTTGAAGAGGTTCGTCTGGAGTCGCGGAATGAATCCGATTCGACCGGCGCCCGGAATCTGGTAAAAATTTCCGCCGAGGATTTGGAGCGAATGAAGTCCATTTTTTATTGGACGTCCGTGAATATCGCTCTGGTTCCGGAGAATGAAAATTACGCGCCCCGTCTTCCTCTTGAAGTTCTGCTTTCCGGTCAGGGAAGCGTTCGTGAACGTGCGTGGCTTGCGATTCTTCTGGCGCGTCAGCAGGATCTGAACGCGTTTCTCATTGAAGTGCCCGCGGCGCCGATTCCGCGTCTGCTCGTAGGCTTTTTTTACGACGGCGAGATTTTCCTTTTTGATCCGGAATTGGGACTTCCCGTTCTGAATCCTCAAAAATCCGGAGAGGAAATTCATCCGTGGAATGCGTATTGGGAAAACGGTCGTTTATGCGGGAATCCTGCGCGTTGGAAAGACGTTTGCGCCAATCCGAAGATTCTTGAGGATTTCTGGAAAATGGCCGACTGGAACGTTTCGGAACTTTCTCAGAAACTGACGCAATCGAAGGTCCTGCTTGAGGCGTCGCCGTGGTATCTGACGCAACGAATGGCAATTCTTCAGGAAAATCTAAAAAGTGGAAAAACTCGAGTAGTCATGAGTCTTTCTCCCGTGGAGGTTCTTCCCGACGGAACGATTTCAGAGGAATCGTTAGACAATGCGTTTAACGCGCCGTCGGCATTAAAGAAAAAGATTCTTGCCGGGAATACTTTTTTGTCGGTGGAAATTTGGGATTGGCCTGTTGAAGCGGCGATTAAGCGCGCGTTTCATCCGGAAAATCGGCTTTTTGTTTTCCGTGAATTTTGCACTCCGTTCCCGGATGGAAATTTCAATTTATGGCGCGGTCGGACGCTCTATCTGGACGGGGTCCTTACGGGACCTTTGAGCGCGGCCGGATATTTTCAGAGGGCGCGTCTTTCCGAATCGGAACTTGAGCTGAATTACTATCGCGGCGGACCGGCTCTTCTTGATTTCTATCGGATGTGCCGACGCCGCGCAAGCTACGAGCTGGGGCTGATTTCATTCGTTCTTGGGAGAGCGGACGCTGCGGAAGACAGCTTTAGCCGACATGTTTTAGCGACGTCAAATTCTCGTACGTCCGACGTTTCCGCCAGACTTCGCTGCGCGGAAATGTGCGAGCGACGGGAAGATTGGGACGGGGCCGGAAAGTATTATTCAGAATCGTCGGATTCTCCGGAAGCAAAGATTCGCATGGGATTTTTGCCGCAATAAAGACCGGGAGAACCCTTCGGCTTTGCTGAACGCGGTTTGTTTCGTTTATTTTGAGCATTATGTCAATTTTTGAATCATTTGAGGCCGCGAATCGTCAAAAAGCTCAGCGGCTTGCCGCGCGGATGAGACCAAGAACGCTTGA
>CAZWOV010000501.1:0-2207 GCA_964635645.1 uncultured Planctomycetaceae bacterium
CAGTACGACTTCTTAAGTCCAAATTTGAGAAAATTGGTAAAAAACAAACGCCGAGCGACTCTACGAAAGATTACCGCAATATTCCGGCGCGTTTTTATTTCATTTTGACGAGTATTTTATTGAGTATAGTCTGTTTGAAACTTTTTCAAAGGGGGGGAGATAACGTATTTTTAAATTTTGGGAAAATTTTTTATTTTTTAAAGGAATTTAGACAAATATCAAATAAAACCTGCGAATAAAATCGATTATCCGCAGGTTTTTCTTCTCTTATCCTAAACGCCCAGTCAGTTCCGTCAGGCTCCAACCGTCCGAATTGCTTCCAGGGCCAAATCGTGAAGCAATCCGTTGGAAGCACAGATCCCCCGGTTTTTCATAAGCGTTGCTCCCAGTGAAAAATCAAGAGGTTTGCCGTCGAGATCCGTAATACGCCCACCCGCTTCTTCCACTACGATAGAACCGGCGGCCTGATCCCAAATTTTCTCGCGGTAATCAGGCATTTTAGATGAAATCAAACGAAAAAGAAGATCGCTTTTTCCAGCGGCTAATACCGCGTATTTCGCCTGCGAATCCATTGCGACAACTCCAGGAACTCCTATTTCCTGACACAGAATATCCATTTGGCTCAAATTCGTGTGCCCGGCCTCCACCGAACGCAAAACGGACGCATCCCCCGGATTGGAATGTTCGGAAACATGAAGTTTCTCGAACGCGCTGCTTTCAAGATCTGAAATCCACGTTCCTTCGCCGCGTTTTGCGTAAAGCAGAGAACCGCCGCGAATACCGTCGGCAGGTTTCTCGCAGGTAAAGCCGTAACTTTCCCGTTGCCAGGTCAAATTTGGAAGAGCCAGAAAACCATAGCTGACTTTTCCATTTTCAACGAGCGCCAACGCCGTCGCATACTGCTCTTTACGAAGAAAGCCTTTCGTGCCGTCGATAGGGTCAAGCGTCCAGAATTTCGGAGCCCCCTTCAAAGAATCGTCGTTCTTCCCTCTGGAAATCCATTTCACCACCTTTTCCGACGTAATTTCGGGCAAATACTTTCCTACGTATTCTACGATAATATCAAGGAAACGTTTTCCCTTTTCCGAAACAAGCAGTTCCGCCGATTCTTCCGCAATCAGCGGTATTTCAGGATGCAGTTTCTCCAATCGGGCCGCGACGAGAGTCTGAACCGCCAGATCGCCTGCCGTTACCGGCGATTTATCTTTCTTTTCCCATACGGACGGCGTAATGAAATCGTTCTGGATTCGAGTCGTCAAATCCGCTGCGTCGCGAAGAATTGAAAGAATCGGTTCGATCAGTTTCATGATTGAATCTCCTGAAATTTCCTTTTAAAATAAAATATCAAATATGCGAAACGTCGTATCCCTTTCACGCGTCTTTTCCGCATGAAAGATCCATCATCGTCGAAAGCGTATCAACCATTTCCTCAATCCGCCGCCACGAAACGTTCTGCATTGAATTGTGTTCTTCGTTCCAGTTGCGGACTCCTTCGCGAAGAAGCGTTTCGGCAACCTGATCTTTACGCGCCTCTGAAACGCCGGAACGGATTTCCTGAAACGCTTTTTTCAGACGATTTTGAGCCAGAGGGTTCCCATGCATCGCTTCAGAAAGCGTAGCAAGATAGGAATTCATCGCTCCTGGCATGACGACCTCTCTTTCTTTCGGCGTATCGTTTGCAGAGAATCCAGTTTTTTCATAAAATTCATGACTAAACGCCTCGTTTCCCCCCGTCGCCGTTCCATTCCAGATGTTTTTCTTTTTAAATTCAGCTTCCGGCCGATCGTCTTCGCCGTCATCCCGTTTCGACGTCCATTTCTCCGAAGACTTTTTATCGTCTTCGCGAATTAATTCGCGCATAGCTCCGTTTTCCCACTGTTTCAATACCTGCTCGTCGTCAAACGGAAATGCTCTTTCCCGACTGTCGCCCGTTTCTTCACTCCGTTCATCCTTCGCCGACGCCGGGGTATTTTCATCGGAAATCAGTTTTTTCTCGTCATGATCAAAATTTTCTAGCGAATCTGGCAACGCGCGAAGTTTCGCGGAATCTAACGCCTCCGCGCCGCAAACGTCCGCCCGACTCCCAATTTTTCCGTCTCGCGGCAAACTCTTGAAAATCGACGACAATATTTTCTGAACCTCGTCCGAATCCGAAACCTGCGTTTTGAAAATTCCGTAAGATTCCTCGCCGTTGAAATTGCCTTTCT
>CAZWOV010000502.1:0-2204 GCA_964635645.1 uncultured Planctomycetaceae bacterium
GGGGATATTCGCGTCGGCATTCATTTTCAGATATCGGGCCATATTTCGCGCCAGAGTACGCATGGTTTGAAGCCCCTCAAGATCCTGCCGCACGTCGTCCGGAGTAAAACCGTGAGTCGAATTCCAGTATTGGCTTGAAATAACGGGCATATTGTTTATCGTGAAGTATTTGTTTAAACGGTCGAACGCGGCGCTTGCCCCTCCGCGTCGGCAATTCACCACGCAGGCCGCCGGTTTGAACTGAAGGTAACGGCCCGCGGAAAAGAAAAGACGATCGAGAAGGGCGCAGAGAGTTCCCGACGGTCCGGCGTAATAGACGGGAGTTCCGACAATCAAGCCGTTGCATTCGCGAACCTTTTCTCTCAGCGAAAGATAAACGTCGTCCTTGAAAACGCAACCGTCGCTTTCTTTTTGACGGCAGCCCCAACATGCGACGCAACCGGGTACGGGACGATTTCCAATCCAGAAGATTTCTGAACCGACTCCGTTTTTTTCAAGTGTGACGGCGATTTCATTCAACGCCGTGAAAACGCAGCCGTTTTCATGCGGACTGCCGTTTAAAAGTAAAACTTTCATTGGGTTTCTCCTGTTCGGGTTATTTGATTCCGCGTAAAATTTTTATGTAGTTGGGATTATCGGCTTTTCCCGTCATTTCGTAAAGAAATCGACTTGGGACGGTTTCGCGGTTTTTTCCCCACTTCATTCGATGGACGGCTAATGAAAGGGTGAGACGTTCCTTTGCCCTGGTCATGCCGACGTAACATAAACGGCGTTCTTCCGCTATGTTCTCGTTTGCCGAAGTCTCAAGCGATTTTTTGTGCGGCAGGAAACCTTCTTCCATTCCCACCATGTAGACCTCGGGAAATTCGAGGCCTTTCGCCGCATGAAGCGTCATGAGAATAACCGAATTATTTTTCAGTTGCTCTTCTTTTTCACTTCCGGCGTCGCTGTGGTCCATGAGCGAGAGTTGCTGAACAAACGTGGAAAGTTTCGGCTTTTCTTCCTGCTGAACGAATGAAGCGGCGGAATTAATGAATTCTTCGACAAGATTCCATCGATTTTCCCGATCGATTTCTTTTTCATTCAGCCGATCGATTTCTTTGCGGTAATCGATCGAATCAACGAGTAATCGGATCAGCATGTTCACCGGCATTTTTCTTGCCTGTATCTGAAGATTCCTGATTAACGCGTGGAATTCTTCGATCGCGGTTATTGCGTTTGGGTTGATTTTTGCCGCAAGCATGGCGGGGGAGTCGCCGAGAAATTCCCAAAGAGAGCGTTTCTGCTCAAGGGCTTTTTCCATGCAGCGAATGGTCGTCGTCTGGCCGATTCCGCGCGGCGGCGTATTGATCGCGCGTAAGAGCGAAACTTCGTCCCGCGGATTGAGAATTACCCGCAGATAGGCTAGAAGATCGCGCACTTCCTTGCGATCGAAAAAGGACATGCTTCCGATAAGGGAGTAGGGGACTTTTTGACGTTTGAATTCTACTTCAAAAAGACGCGACTGTTCGTTTGTTCGGAAAAGAACGGCGATTTCGTTAGGCTTTCGGAGATTCAGACCAATTCGGCGCCGAATTTCCGAAACGACTTTCATTGCTTCCTCTTCCGCCCCCTGGCATTGAAGGACTCGCGGCGGTTCGCCGGAAACCGTAGCGCGTAAAGTTTTTGGGTGTCGTTCCCGGTTAAACGCCGCTACGCGATTGGCCCATTTGATGATTTCGTGCGTGGAACGATAATTAATTTCCAATTTCACGATTTTTGCGTCTGGCCAGTCTTTGGAAAAACGCAGAATATGCGTTACTTCCGCGCCGCGCCAGGCGTAAATGGACTGGTCGTCGTCTCCCACGACGCAGAGATTTCGATGTCCAAGCGCCAGGGCGCGAATAATTCGATACTGACTCTGGTTCGTGTCCTGGTATTCGTCCACGAGAATATGATCGAATCGAGCGCGTTCTTCTTCGAGAACGTCGGGAAAATCTCTCAAAAGGTCTTCCGCCAAAAGAAGAATATCGTCGAAGTCAACCGCTCCGCACGCTTTCAGCGCGGTCTGGTATCGGCGATAAATACTGGCCGCTAGATATTCACGGTCGTTTTCAGCGTAACGATCCGCTTCAAAGGGACGGATGGACTGCGTTTTCCAGCGGCTGATGATATTGATGAAATCTCCGGGACGCAGTTTGGCAAGATTTGTCGCCATATCTTTA
>CAZWOV010000503.1:0-2204 GCA_964635645.1 uncultured Planctomycetaceae bacterium
ACGACAATCTGAACGCCGCCGTAATACGAAGTCTTGGCAGGATGGGAGTCCGATTGATAGCGCTTCGCTGTACCGGAATTAATCACGTGGACCTGAACGCCGCTGAAAAATACGGCGTTTCCATCGTTCGCGTTCCCGCGTATTCTCCCGCAACGATCGCCGAATACGCTTTAGCCCTTTTGCTAACCCTCAACCGCAGTATTCACCTGGCGTTCAACCGTATTCGTGAAAAGAATTTCTCCATTTCCGGTTTCATGGGATTTGATCTTCGCGGCAAGACGATCGGAATCGTCGGCGCCGGAAAAATCGGTCTGGCATTCGCCAGGCTGCTTCAGGGGTTCGGAACAAGAATTCTGGCGTTCGACCCCGTTCCCAATCCCGCCGCGTCGCAAAATTTGCAGATGGATTACGTTCCTCTCGAGTGGCTCCTGGAAGAAAGCGACGCCGTTTCCCTTCATTGTCCGTTAACGACTGAAAATATCCGTCTGATTCGAAAAGACACTATCCAGAAAATGAAAACCGGCGCGACTCTTCTGAACACAAGCCACTGGAAACTTGTCGATATCGCGGACCTTATCGAAGCTTTAAAATCAGGAAAAATCAGCCGCGCCGGACTGGATTTTTACGAAGAAGAAAACGAACGGGTTTCCGGAGAACGTCCGACCCCCATGTTCGCAGACGCGGAGTTGAACGTCCTGACGTCGTTTCCGAATGTAATCGTTTCCTCTCACCAGGCTTTTTTTACGAAAGAAGCTCTGGAAAATATCGCGCAAACGACGCTTCAAAATATCGCGGATTTTTTCCGAAATGAAGAATTTGCCCCCAAAGAAAAATACGTGCGCAGAAATTCCAAAATTTTTCAGGGAATTTTCTGACCATTCCATTCCTTCAATTTGAAAATTGCGATTTCGCGCTCCGTCTGCCGCGAACGTCCCGCAAGTTTCCGGAGTCGAAATGCGGCGGAAAACGACGGAATACTGCGGCCCGGAGTCTTTCGTTCCGCTTTCAGCCGTCCGAGTTCCCTGCGAGAACCGCCTCAAGAGATTTTGCCATGTCCAGAAAATCCAAGCGGAAAAAACCACCCTCGCCGCGGGCCGTTTCGGTTTCCGCGTCGAAAAATTCCGCGCAAACGTCAAAACGTCAAAACGTCAAAACGTCAAAACGTCGGAAAGCGTCAAAACGTAACCTGAAAACGAGTTCCGAACACGTGTTCCCAACCGTCGGTTCCGTCGACGTTTACGCCTTTTGCGTTAAACCCGGAATAATCCGTATGCACGAGAGCGTAATTGAACATAACGCGGCAATTTTCATTCAGATACCAGTTCAGGCCCCAGATATTCATGAGCGATTTTCCAAGCAGTCCCGTATGGTACGTTTCCGTAGCGTATCCGGACGCCAGCTCCGAAGCGTCGACCCACGTGCACATGTACCCGATTTCCCAGGCTCCCGGCCCGGAACCGACCCCAACTCCGTCGCGGCATGTCCGGATAAACGGGCTATTCGGCTTCAGCTTTCTGTATCTGCCTCCGTCTTTCGCATAATTTCTGCTTTCCCCCGTCAAACTGTACAGGACCTGAAAATATCCCGCAGGCATAAAAACGTTTCCGGCCAAATCGTCCTCCATGTAGAAAAGCCCCTGTTCAAAATCTATCGAGAGGGGCCCGCGCACCCAGAAAACTTCAAACCCTACGGCGTTCATACTGTCCAGACCGTCCATGGTCCCCGTAGTCAGCGCGTTCGAAGCAATTTGAGAATTACTCAGGAACGAACACTTTGTACCGCGTTTTTCCGCATTTTCCTGATCGTATTTTCGATAGGAATAACTTGCTCCAAGATGAAGAAGAAATTTTTGCCCAATACTGTTTTCACTGTAGTACGGCAAGTAAGTTACCCTTCCGGTAAAAGCATAATTATCGTCGGAGCCGACGCAGGACAGATCGTCTTCCTTCATACTGGCGGCAAAAACGCCCGCGGCCCATGAAAAGCGGTCCGCCGTACTCCAGTTTGAAAACAGAATCCCATTATTTCGACTGCCGTGAATTCCGCGAAGATCGTTCAGATAAGACTTCTCGATAAACGCGGAAGCGCTGACCAGCGTCAGTTCCTCGCCGCTCCACGGTTCCTTCATATGCCCTACTTTCATGTCCACGCCGCTCTGCATATTAAACAGACCAATCCAGAAATCCTTCGTCGTCGAATTTGAG
>CAZWOV010000504.1:0-2197 GCA_964635645.1 uncultured Planctomycetaceae bacterium
GACGACGAATCTCAAATCGCGGAAACGAACAAAGACCCGGAACTCATTGACCGCATAGCAGAATTAAAGATGATTCGGTCCGCGCAAATTCGAATTCTGAAAAGGACTCAAATGATTGGAAAACGTTTTTCAGAAGAAACGACGCAGGACCCCCAACTGCTTGAAATCCTTAAAGATCTCTCGCGTCAGCAACAGAAAATCCGAAAAATCGTTCATGAAATGGCTATGGAGAATACGCAATGAATCCCCAAAAGACTTCATTCAATATTCAATTCTCTTCAGGAAAACCGTTTTCGGTTGACCGGAAAAATTCCATTTATTCGGCGAATTTTTTTATTTGTTGGATTTTTTTTCTGATTCTGTTTCTTTGGACGCCTCCTCGCCAAATAAACGGACAGGAAGCGGATTCCGGCGTCCCCGATACTCCTGCGGAAACGCTTTCCGACGTTTCTTCATCTTCGCCGTCCCTTCCAAACGCTATCTCTGAAGAAAAATTTTCCAAATGCCTTTACCATGCGATTGAACGGGTACGTATTGGCGAATATGAAACGGGACTTCAGGAACTCCGCGAGCTTGAAACCGCTCCGGCTCTTTCCTCGCTTCAAAAATACGATAAATTTTCAAAAGCGGTCGAATACTGGTTTTACCGGGCAATTGCAGAACATCAGACGTTCCTCAAAAAGAAGTGCGCGATTTCTCTTGACAAACTGGACGAACTTTCCCAAATGTCGTCTCAATTTCAGGATCTCTCGACCGGAACGCCCGTTTTCCCCACCCGTTTTAAAGTACTGTCCGGACTCATGCGTCGGGATCTTGAGTCGCTTCAGGAAGAATCTCTTGAAATGATTTCACGTAAAATGAAAAGCGTGGAAAGGCGCCTTCATTCAGGAGCGGCCGATCAGAAAATTCAGGAGTCGGAAAAAGAAATCGTGGATATGTTGAATTCCATGATCGATGAAACAGAGCAGAAAGCCCAAAAGCAGAAAAGTCAGGCGAGCCGCGCGCTCAAATCGGGAAAACCAATGGAAAAGGCGCAGGCCGCAGGCGGAGGGGGGCCGGGAAAAGTCGACCGTAAAGAACTTAAATTTGATCGGAATTGGGGAAAACTTCCGGAAAAAGAACGCGAAGCCGTTCTCCAACAGCTTGGCCGCGATTTCCCGCCGCATTATCGCGAGGTTATCGAACAGTATTTTAGGAAAATTGCCGAGGAAGAATAAAATGACTCGTAAAAAAAAATGGAATCCTTCACGGACCAGTTATGCGAAACCGTTTTCCCGCCGTACTTCGCTAAAAATACTCGCGGCTCTCCCCTTTGCCGGAATTCTGAACGGCTTAAACGCCAAAGAAACGTCAAAAGAAACGTCAAAAGAAACGTCAAAAGAAACGTCAAAAGAAACGTCGGAAGAAACGTCGGAAGAAGATCCGTCTGGTTCAAATACGTCTGAAAACAGAGGTAAACCTGCCGAATCGTTTCTCGTAAACGTCGTACCGATTGAAACAGAACCATTTCTCGCCATGTTTCTGGGATTCGAAGGCGAGAACCTGAAATTTAAAGCTCAAACCTCCGATTCTGAAATTTCCGAATCGCTTCAGGATAAAATTTCAATTCGCAAACTGCGTTCTCTCTATTTCCAACCATCGCAATCGCCAAATCCTTCGCAGGAAAATACTCAAAACGACTCCAACACCCAGGAAACGTCGGGAAACGCAAACGAAAAAAATGTCGCTCAACATCTTAAAGTCGTCGTTGGCGAATCTGTTTTCCTTGCCGATTCAGTAATCCAGAAGGATGGAAAATACGTTATCGAACTATCCGCCGGAGGAAAACTGGAAACATTGCCGTCGGGAAAAATTCAGGAAATTCTGTTTCAGGAAGAGAAACTGGGAAAAAATCAGGATTTGGACGCGGATTGGTCTGAAATTCAAAAGATGGAAACGCCAAGCGACCTGCTGGTTGTCTTACGTAATGGAAAACTCAGTTACTATTATGGAACAATTCTGGAAATAACTCCAAAATCCGTCCGTTTTGAACAAGACGGGGAATCGTTAAACGTGAAGCTCAAGCGCATCT
Source organism: uncultured Planctomycetaceae bacterium (assembly GCA_964635645.1). Lineage (GTDB taxonomy): Bacteria > Planctomycetota > Planctomycetia > Pirellulales > Thermoguttaceae > RGIG3701. The sequence goes on from CAZWOV010000504.1 coordinate 2,072, forward strand.
TTGCTCTTCGTTTTGCTCTGAAATCAGGAAAAATAAATGAAAAAGCAACAAACGTTCCGTTGCTTGGAGTCCTCGAGGACTTTGCGGGAAGCCTAATCTACGCTGCGCAAATCGAATTAATTCCCG
>CAZWOV010000505.1:0-2184 GCA_964635645.1 uncultured Planctomycetaceae bacterium
TCACCGGCGTCGTTCACGAAGGACGGCTTTTCTTTAACGATCTTCATTTCAGAAGTTCTTTGAGACTTCCTTTTTTCGGCAGAACGTTCTTTATCGGAGACGTCGTTCGGAATTTCTCCGCGCGTCCGGCTGAATTTGAACTCCTCTATCACGTAAACGTCGGACAACCCGTCGCAGACGGCGGAGCCACGATGGAAATTCCATTCAAGCGGCTGGTTCCGCGATGCCCCTGGGCCGCACAAAATATTAACGACGCGCGGAAACTCCACGCTCCTGTCGTCGGCGAACCGGAAATGTGTTATTTTTACGAATTGTCCGCGGATGAAAATGGCGCCGTTGAAACTTTCCTCAAAAACCCAAACGGCGATTTCGGGGTGGCTCTCGAATTCAACCAGAAAGAATTCCCCTATTTTTGCCAATGGAAAGCCCAACATGCGGCTGAAGACGGGTACGTAACAGGAATGGAACCGTGCGTTAATTTTCCCAATACGCGCAGCTTTGAAAAAGTGCGCGGAAGAGTCGCGACGCTCATGCCCCAGGAATCAAGAACGTTCAATCTGACTTTCCGCTTCAGTACAAACAAAGCCCAGGTCGAAGAGGAGCTTGCCGCCGTCGCAAAACTTCAGGCGCTTTGCCCCAATCCCGAAATTATCCCAAATCCAACGGAAGACTGGTGCGGCTGACGTCTCTCCAACTCGCGGGAACGCTTTGGCAAAACTCGCCGGTTCGTCCTCCCTGCTCAAAAACATTTCCTAAACGTCGTCTCCTGGCGACCAACACTCTGAAAACGCGTTCGCCCGTCTCCCGAGGCATCGCGTTTTCGTTCATTTTTCTCTCCTTAATATTTCTGTAAAGTCCGGTTCCGACTACGGAACGCAATTTCCTCTCATTTACTTTTTTCTTGTTCCCCCAAAAACAAAGCCTCGTGAAAACACGAGGCTTTGAATATTCAAACTCTACGAATTAAACGCAGAAAATCAGTTCACCATAGCGTGAAATTCCTGAAGAGAATGCACTTCAATCGAATCGTTATTAATCGCTTCAATTCCACGCGCGGCGGCTTCCGCGGCGGCAAGCGTCGTCAAATATGGAATTTTCAGACGAATCGCATCCTTACGAATGTACGAGTCGTCATGCTGACTTGACGATCCCGCCGGAGTGTTCACCACCAACTGAATCTCATTGTTCTTCATCGCGTCCATAATATTCGGACGGCCTTCAAAGATCTTCTTAATCTTTTCGCACGGAATATCCTGCGACTGAAGAAATTCATATGTTCCGCCGGTCGCAAGAATTTTGAATCCGAGCTTCGCAAACATCGAGGCGGCCTTTCCAACGGCAGGCCGGTCGTTGACGTTCACCGTAATCAGAACCGTACCCGTTCGCGGCAGACAGGCGTTCGCCGCTTCCTGCGCTTTGTAGTACGCCAGACCAAAGGAATGGCACATACCGAGAACCTCGCCCGTCGATCGCATTTCAGGACCAAGAAGCGGGTCGACTTCCGGAAACATGTTGAACGGAAAAACGGCTTCTTTTACGCCGTAATGCGGAATATGTTTCTGATGAAGATCCAGATCGCGAATCGTTTTGCCAAGCACGCACTGCGTTGCTAAACCCGCCATCTGAGTAGCGCAGACTTTGGAGACAAGCGGCACCGTGCGGCTGGCGCGCGGATTGGCTTCCAGAATATAGACCGTATCGCGAGCAATCGCGTACTGGATATTCATCAATCCGACGACGCCCATCTCAATCGCGATTTTCTTCGTGTACTCAACGATCGTATCGATATGCTTCGGAGGAATACTCTTCGGCGGAATCACGCAGGCGGAGTCGCCGGAGTGAATACCGGCAAGTTCAATGTGCTCCATCACAGCCGGAACAAACGCATCCGTTCCATCGCAAATAGCGTCGGCTTCCGTCTCGATCGCGTTTTCAAGGAAACGGTCAAGCATGATCGGACGCTCGGGAGAAACGTCCACCGCGGCCGCGACATAACGACGCAAATGCGCTTCGTCATAGACCACTTCCATCGCTCTTCCGCCAAGAACAAACGACGGACGAACCATTAACGGGTAACCTATCTGATTCGCAATCACCAGCGCTTCTTCAATCGTGCTGGCCATTCCCGACTCCGTTTGCGGAATACCAAGTTTCTTCATCATATTCCGGAACAGATCGCGGTCT
>CAZWOV010000506.1:0-2180 GCA_964635645.1 uncultured Planctomycetaceae bacterium
CATATTTTCCCTAAAATTTTTCATGGTCCGCAAACGTTGAAGACTGTTTGCGGATTTTTTCTGTTAAGACGTTTAGTTAAAATATTTTTGTTTTAGCGTTCATAAGAGATATTTTGATAAATCTAAAAAAAATTTTAATTTAATCAGCAAAAAGAGCAAAAAACAATTGACTTTTAAGGGAAATTTGACAATAATTTAAAGAAGAAGAAGTCCCAATTTATTTACGCGCGGAACGTTGTTGGACTCGGCCCGATTTTAGATATTTTAACCCAGAACAGCCGGGTTCAGAAAATCAGACATCTGATTTTCACAGTTTCAGGGGAGTTCTTTAACCGATCGGCAATTTATTCTGAAAAAACGGAAAACGTTTTCTATCGGAGATGCGGATACGGTCAGGAATAAAAGTGTTTGAAAACAGGAATTTCACCATGGCAGAAAAATATCTGGCAGTCGAAGAAGTCGCTAATATTTTGGGAATTACGAACGCAGAAGTCATTGCTGCCACAACTCAGGGACATCTGCGTGGTTTCAAAGACGGTTCGTCTTGGAAATTTCGCAGCGAAGACGTAAACAAGTACTCGGAAGACCTGAAAAACGCGGTAAGTATTGACGACGATTTCGGTTACGGCGACGACTACGACCTGGACGAAGACGCCAGCGCGCTCGGCGGTTCTTCCGATATCAACATGACGCTGGACAACGACGTGTCTTTTTCTGCCGAAGAATCCGGCCTTGCGCTTTCCGACTACGTTGACGACGACGATGAACTCGTCCTTGGCGAAGACAACGATTTAACCGGAAGTCAGCTTGGAGGCAGCAGTCTTGGTTTGGCCGAGCAAAGCGGGCTTTCGCTCCTGAGCGCTACGGATTCTGGAATTTCTCTGGACGACGACGAAAGCGGCGAAGTTCTTGAACTGGGCGAAGATAATCTTCAAATGGGAAGTTCGCTTCTCAGCGGCAGTCTCGCCGCCTCTCTTTCTACGGACGATTTCGCGTTGACGACCGACGATTCGGAAGAAAGCGACGAAGAAGACAGCGGTTCGCAGGTTATCATGATCGACGACAACGACTATCTCGGAAATTTGGACGCCGGTTCCGCCGACATGAACGAAGGCGGTTTCGAAGATAATGGGGACGATAGTTTCGACGTCGCCGCCTCCGACGCTTCCGCCCCGATTACCCAGATGGTTCCGCAGATTATTCCTATGGATATGCCGGAAAAACCGTATTCAATCTGGACGGTTCTGGGACTTATCGTCTGTTTCGCGTTCCTGACGACAACGTTGCTTTTCACGGTCGATTTGATCCGAAATATCTGGAGCTGGGACAAAACCCCTTATTCCAGCGCCCTGATGGATTGGGCAATCAATACTTTTATCGATAAATAAATTTTTATTTAATCTTAAACAGAATGTTCTTTCAAATGTTGAGAGAACATTTTTTTATGAAAACAGGAGGATGAAATTGTTTCCCAACTTGCCTGTCCGAAGAAAATTCTTTCTTTCTGCCCCCCTCTGCATTCTGTTCGCGTTTTGGTTTTCCTTTTCTGCGTTTGCGGAAGAAGAAAACGCGTTTCCAACTCGAAAACTTACCTTCACAGACTCCGGAAAAGCCTTAATCAATCCGCAAATGGGCTGGACCATGCATTTCTATTCTAATGCGCCGCAAAATTACGGAAGCCGTCTGGAACCGTCCGATTCTCTGGAATGGTTTGACGGTTGCTCCACGGTCTATCTTCGTATTCCATGGGCGTTTATTGAACCGGAAGAAGGAAAATTCAACTGGGCGATACTCGACACTCCGGCTCAACGCTGGATCGCGGCCGGCAAAAAAGTTGCGTTCCGATTCACGACGTCGGAAAGCTGGCTCGAATACGCGGCGCCCAAGTGGGTTTTCGACGCCGGAGCCAAAGGTATTCGATATTCTTTCAAAGAAGGCCCCAAAGAGGACGGGCAATTGTGCGACCCGGTTTTCGACGATCCGATTTACCTGGAAAAATTGCGTAATTTCCTTTTGGCCGCGGGAAAACGTTACGACGGAAATCCGAATATTGAACTCATCGACGTCGGCACTTTCGGAATGTGGGGAGAAGGACATACGGGTTTCAGCAGTCGGCTGAATCCGGAGGAAACGTTCAAAGTCACGAAAATCCATATCGATCTTCATCTTGAAGCGTTTCC
>CAZWOV010000507.1:0-2177 GCA_964635645.1 uncultured Planctomycetaceae bacterium
AAAAATTTCAAAAAACTGCTCTTGCGCCGAATATTTTTTTCGGGTATATTTACTGAAAATTAAGGTTAAAATCAGTTTCAGTTTCTTTTGAAACAAAATTTCAAACGGAAAGAACCTGAAAAAAATAGAAATCGGCAAAAAGTATCGCTGAATTTTCCGTAATTCAGGCGCCTCAACGTCGTTTTTCCACGCCGCGGCACAACGAGTCTATCCGAAAACGTTGAGTTTGGAAAAACTGCCGGAAGAGTTTTCCGAAGGAGCGCGCGCAACCTGAAACTTGAAAAAGGACGGCAGAAGTGAAAAAGTTTTTCAATTTTCAAAATTTAAGCCTGGCAAACGACGCCAAAAGGACGCGATTAGTGAGTTTCAGCGTCGTTTTGGCGTCTGCCATGCTCTTAAACGGCTGCAGCTCCTTTACCGCAAGCAACTACAATGCGGAAGGCGTGCGTCTTTTGGCGGCCAAACGCGCGGAGGACGCGCTAAACTGCTTCGAAAAAGCAAAACAGGCCGATCCCGACAGCCCCGACGCATACTACAATTCGGGCGTCGTCTACCATCAACGCGCCATCGAAGCCGGACAGGAACAGGATTTTCAAATGGCAAAATACTGCTACGAACTTTGCCTTCAGAAAAATCCGAATCATATCGAGTGCAATCGCGCGCTCGCAACGCTCTACTGCGACGTCGGACAGGACGATCTCGCCTTTAAGCTCATGGAGGAATGGGTCGATCGGTTGCCGAACTCCCCCGAACCGCGAATTGAGCTGGCCCGCCTTTACGACGAACACAAACAACTGGGACGAGCCCGAGATTGCCTTAACGACGCCGTCGCTATCGATAATCGAAGCGCCCGCGCCTACACGGCGTTGGGAAGCGTTCGCGAAAGAATGGGAGACGGCGAAAACGCGCTCGCCGCCTATGAACGCGCGCTGGCCCTTAATCCCTATCTGCCCGACGTCCAAAATCGCGTCGCGGCCCTGCGATACTCCGCGCCGGAACCATCCGTAAAGCCGATTCAAACCGTTCCCGAAAGCCTGGCGGATCCCGGCAAGAAGGAAATGCTCGCTACGGAACCGGAAGAGGGAACCAAACGTTAAAATTTACCGAATTTACCAAAACATAAACAAGCATGAAGAACGATTGATTTTCTTCATGCTTGTTTCTTTTCTTGCGTCGGAAAACGCAATTTTCAGCAAAGAATCCGAAATCTGCGCCTCCCGTTCGCCGAGGTTCATTCGCCGGAATCCCGGTTTCCCAAGTTTCGTTATCTCCGAATGATATCCCACCCTTTCCGGTACTCGTAGTCCGACTTTAACAAAGCGTTCGCTTCCGGAGCGTTCGTAAATTCAAATTTTTCGAAATCCCAGTCGAGCGTTCTGTTTCCCGCGCGGTGGGCCGCGTTTCCGAGCAGATTGTTCTCAATGAGTTTGCCCGAATAGTCGAAATTGCAGAGGGATTCCGGCCCGCCTTTGACCGCGTTGAAAAACTCGACGTAATGCCCAGGCGAATCCGGGAAGTACGGTTCATGCCTGAAATCTTTAAATTTCGACTGCGGAGAAAGCAGCGTTTTCCCATAATCCGCGACGCAAACGCCCTTTTCTCCAATGAACGCAACCCCGATAAACCAGTCGTTAACGACCGTATCGTCCCCGACGAGCGGCTGAAGCAGATCGCTGCGGCGTTTCATCCCCTCGGGACCGTGGTACCAGACGAGTTTAATCGGTCCTCCGGTAAACTCGCTGGACGTTTTCCGCGCGGGATGCCGCCACGTGACGACCATCCACGGCGGAGTCGCAACCGGATCCGGTTCCGGCGCTTCGCACGAAACCTGCGTTGGATGCTCAAGCTCCAATACCCAGAACGGCAGATCGATCAGGTGACTGCCCATATCGCCAAGGACGCCCGTCCCGAAATCCCAGCGGCGGTGCCAGTTGAGGCAGCCGTTATTCACATAATTAATATTGAACGGACGTTCAGGAGCCGGACCAAGCCATTCGTTCCAGGCGTAATCCTCCGGGATCGGCTGTTCCTCAAGAATAGCCGGACCAATCGGCGCAATCGTGCGCCCGCACCAGACGTGAGCTTCCGTTACCTTACCGATAGCGCCGGACCGAACGTACTCAAGCGCAAGGCGATAATTCCGCACCGCGTGAATCTGCGTCCCCATCTGCGTAGCG
>CAZWOV010000508.1:0-2170 GCA_964635645.1 uncultured Planctomycetaceae bacterium
CATGTCGCTTCTTGAATTTCATGTTCGCGAACACCTGAACGCCGTTGCGCCGCGAGTGATGGCAGTCCTTCATCCGTTGAAGGTTACGATTACCAACTGGGAACCCGGTAAAGTCGATTATCTCGACGCGGTAAACAATCCGGAGCGTCCGGAAGACGGTTCGCGGCAGATTCCGTTTACCGGCGAACTGTTCATTGAACGGGACGATTTCATGGAAGAGCCGCCGAAGAAATTCTTCCGATTGGCTCCCGGAAAAGAAGTTCGTCTGCGCTGGGGATATTTTATCAAGTGCGAGGAAGTCGTCAAGGACGCGGACGGGAACGTTATCGAACTCAAATGCACTTACGATCCGGAGACCCGCGGCGGACAGGCTCCGGACGGACGCAAGGTCAAGGGAACGATTCATTGGGTTTCGGCCGCGTATGCCGTGGACGCCGAGGCGCGTCTCTTTCCGGAACCGCTCCTTGTCAAAAATGAAGAAACGGGAATGGCCGACTTCAATCCGAATTCGGAAGAAATTCTTACGGGCTGCAAGGTGGAGCCGGCGCTCGCAAATCCGGAACCGGGATATCGGTGCCAGTTTGAGCGTCTTGGGTATTTTTGCTGCGACAAGGATTCCGTTCCGGGTAAACCGGTCTTCAATCGGACCGTCACCCTGAAAGATACCTGGGCGAAAGAACAGAAGAAGAACTGACGGCCGCAGAAAGCCGCATGAAGCCACTCTGACGGATGCGGAAAGCCTCGGGAAACCGCCCTGACGGCCGCGGAAAGCCTCGGGAAACCGCTTTGACGGATTCGGAAAGCCGCGGGAAACCGCCCGCCGTTTTTCCTGAACGTTCGGTTCGGATTCAGTTTCAAACGCTGGATGGGGTTTTGAATTTAATTATGGGGAATTTATGAAAAAACAATTGATTCATATTGGAGTGAAATCGCTTTTTCTGTTGACGTTGGCCGGAGCCGCTTTTTTTTCCTGGACTCTTTGGGCGCAGGACACTGAAAACAGCCGGAACGGGGAATCCTCGGCGGCGATGGACCCGCGCGAGGCGGTCGCTCCCGCGTATCATGAGATCTGGAACGACGAATTGAATCGTGAAATCGACGAGCGGATTGAAAAATACCGCAAGGCGGACGCGTCCTTTACGTTTGAAGGCGCGGCGTCGCGCGACGTCAGGGTTGCGCAGAAAACGCATGAATTTCTGTTTGGAGCGCAGATTTTCAATTTTAATCAACTCGGTTCGGATGAATTGAACGCAAAATATCTCGCTCTTTACGGCGAAGACAAATTTTTCAACGCGGCGACGCTTCCGTTCTACTGGTCCGCAATTGAGCCGGAAGAAGGAAAATTTCGTTTTAAAGCGGACTATCGCGATACCGCCGAATACTGGAATCAGGTGAAGGAACCGACGAAAGAGCCGCACTGGCGCCGTCCGTGTCCCGAGCCGATCATCAAATTCTGTCAGGAAAACGGCGTTTCGATGCACGGTCATCCGATTATTTACTGCCGGATTTTCCCGAAATGGCTGAACGAATGGGATCCCGCCAAAAAAGACGAACTTGAGAAAAAATTCGCCGACCATGCGCGTTGTTTTGTCGAACTTTATCAGGGACTGCTGGACAGTTGGGACGTCGTCAACGAATCGGTCGAGCCGACGCCTGGACAGAAACGATATCCGCTGACCCCGGACGACTACACGTTCAAAACGTGGGAGATTGTTCAGAACGGATTCCCCAAGGACGTTCTTCTTTCAATTAACGATTCCTGGCGCGCCGTTTATCCGCCGTTTATCCGCGAACTGATCGAGCGCGGCGCAAAGATTGACGTCGTGGGACTTCAAATGCACATTTTTGCGTCGAAACCGATTTTGGATATTGCCGCGGGAAAAGACTGCATTACGAACGGAACGTCCTGGAAGCCGCGCGACGTCGAAGCGTATCTTCGAGAACTGGATAAACTTGGCCGTCCGATTCATTTGAGCGAGATTACCATTCCGGCTCCGGGAACCGACGCGCGTTCGGATGCAATTCAGGCCCAGGTAACGCGCGATATGTACCGGCTCTGGTTCTCATGGCCCAGTATTTACCGAATCACGTGGTGGAACGTGGTAGACGATTGCGGCTACGTCGGCGAACCGGTTAAATCCGGACTGTTTACGCGCGACATGAAACCGAA
>CAZWOV010000509.1:0-2163 GCA_964635645.1 uncultured Planctomycetaceae bacterium
TGAAAAAAAAGGAACCGTCCTGCGGATTCAGTATTGGAATTTCATTTTGAGAGAAAAAAAAGACGTTCTTTTCAGGTATTCCAAAGAAATCGTTTTCTTTAAAATAAGCCGTCGTTTCATCATGAGACGAACGGTTTGTCATAATATAGATTGGAATTGGCGCTCCGTAATGTTTTTGAAGAGAGATTATCTTTTCAAAATGGATTTGAAAGAGAGATTTTTGGGAAATTGTCGCGATTGGAAAAGTTCCTTTTGGGGCCGTGCGGCCCAGTCGAGAACCCATTCCACCTGCGAGAATGACAACGGCGGTTTTTCCGGAAGCGATGAAATTTTCAGCCGATTTAGAGCGATGAAAAATTCTGCTGGTATCCAAAAAAGGGCAATCGTTTCCCAATGGTTGGAGATTTCGCAAAGAATTCCGGTATTCAGCCGAAGAATTCCGTAGGTTTTGGAATTTCTGAAAAATTTTTGCTGGAAGTTCGGGGTCCAATGAATACTGCGTTTTTTGAAAATGAAAGCGATCCGAATCGCCGCGCGGTTCCCGCCGTTTGTTCAAATTCGGTTGGTCCCATGTTTTAGACGTTGAAAAAATTTCTAAATTTTCTTCCTGTTTTTTTTCCGACGGCATTTTTTTATTCCTTAATCTTCGTTTTATTTTTAATAATTAGTCCCCGCGCCAAACGTCTAAACTGAATAAAATGATATTTTTGCGTACTTTACCTGTCGTCAGCGGCTTTCTGAATAAAAAATACTTAAATAAAGGAAAATCTGGAGGTTTAATGGAAGTTTAATGATCGACTTTCTGTTGCCCGGAATCATATTGGCCGGGAAGCGGTTTCAGCGAATAAGGACTTTCCTGAACCTGAACGGCCATTTTAGGCGAAAGGCGTTCGCCGCCTTCGATTACCAACGCCGCTCCCGGTTTCAGATAGTTTCTTCCATTCTCATTAATTGGCTCCACCGCGTAAAGTTTAGGCGTGTAGCCGCTTTTTCGTTTTTCATTTCCTTCTTCAGAGCCGCTTTGTTCGTAAATGTCTCCGTCATGCATTTCTGCGACAATCCTGACGGGAACCGGCGTCGCAATCGGTACGCCCGGCACATAGACTTTCCCCTCTTCTTCCGCCTGAATTTTGGCTTCTTCTTCCTCTTCCGGAGTTCGATCTCGAACGAGCCAGATCGTATTTCCGTCCGGTTTGACAATAACGGAGTCTCCGGGAACAATCAGCGAACGAAATTTTTCAGTTACTGGAATTCGCGCCGTTACGCTCAGACCGGCCATCAGTTCTCCGTTATTGTCGTCAAGGCGCACGTAAACGGGGAATGTTCTCGAGGCGGTTTCCGCATTGGCCACAACCTGAACCACTTTTCCATAAACCGTTTTCTTGAGGGCGTCAATCTGAATGCCGATAATTTGGTCTTTTTTGATTTGATGGATGAAATTTTCAGGAACATAAATTCGGGCGTCGATTTGGCCGCTGGAAATTATGTCGACAATAGGCGCGCCTGGGGAAACGTAAGTTCCAAGATCTACGTGACGCGCAATGACCTGACCGTCGAACGGCGCGTAAATTGTGGAACGTTTTAATTTTTTCTGAAATTCTAAAAGCTGGACTTTTTTGGCATTAATTGTGGCCAAAAGTTCGTCGCGCTGCGCCGTAATCGATTCCAGATCGCTCTGACTGACCGCTCCGCGTTCGTTAAGCTGTTTGGCGCGTTTCAATTCATTTTCCTGAAAATCATATTGCGCTTGAAGCGACGCGATTGTGGCGATAGTCTGGCGTACCGCCAACTCATTCCATACGGTATCGATACGCACGATTACCGTTCCTTCCGAAACGACCGTCTCGTTATCTTCCAGGAGGGAATCCAACGAAGTTTCTTCCGGATTCTGGTCTTCGTACCGGACCTGACGGCCCTTTACTCGGGATCCTTTTTCAACGTAAATCTCAACGATTTTTCCATTTACTTCCGCTGAAATCGTTGAACGGCGAATTTCTTCGAGACGGCCGATCAGCGTGCGGAATTGCTGCGCGTCTCCTTCCTGAACGCTGGCGACGCGTACTTTGTACATCGTAGCGTTTTGCGCGGCCTTCTCGTCTTTTTCCTGCTTAAATTCTTCGTAACGTTTCGTAATGAATTTCTCGTCCTCGATTTTACTGTGAT
>CAZWOV010000510.1:0-2146 GCA_964635645.1 uncultured Planctomycetaceae bacterium
CGGTTTCCGTCTCCGACGGCTTCTCTCCGGGCGGTTTTCATCTCCAAACTATTTTCATTTCCGGACGGAGTTCATTTCCACATCGTCAATCCACAAAGTACCTTTTGCCCCATGAAGTCCAAAGTAAACGCAGGCCTCCCGGGCGCTCGAAGGCACGTCGATGGTGAAAGCGACTTCGCGCCAGTCGAACGTTCCCCGCCAGCCTCCAAGAATCGAACTGCGAATCGTATTCCGCTTATCGTCAATAAAAACGACGAAAACGCCCGGAACCATTCCCTGAAGCGCGTTCGGCAGAAGTTCCTCGCCGCGAATTTTCAACCTGAAATAAAGTCCCGAAACTTTACGGCCGTCCACTCCAATTCCCTGACACGCCTGCGAAATCGCTCCGGCTTTTTTGTTTTTGAAACGCAAACAGTATTTTCCAACGCCCGTATCGTTCGTATCGATCTGCGCCTGACGCAAGTAACACCATACCTGCGGAATAAGCGACTCCAACGGAGCGTTTTTAATCGACTTGAATTTTCGCCCGGAAACCGCCCCGTCGTTTTCTTCGTCCGATTCGGCGCTCTCCGGTTCTTCGTCAAATTCCACGCGATTTTCCGGAGTCTTTTCAATTTCGCTCTTTTGACCAATCATGACTTTTTCAAAATCGCCGTTAACCAGAACGGGATTCGCCGGATCGGGCAAAACCTCGCGATTCTCTTCCGCTTCTCCCTCCATCGGCACGAAAAGAATCGGACGTATCGCCTGTTTCAAAAGCCGATTTCCGTCTTTTTTCAGAATGCAGAGTTCCTGCGCATACCGCTCGCCCAACGGGATGACCATCGAGCCGCCGTCCTTCAACTGCTTTACGAGAGCGGGAGGCGGCGACTCCGGCGAGCAGGTAACAATAATTTTATCGAACGGCGCCGCTTCCGGCCAACCGGCGTAACCGTCTCCCGCGCGAACATGAACGTTTTCATATTTCAGACTCTTAAGCGTCCGCATTGCCTGCCGCGCCAATGGAGTCACGATCTCAATTGAGTAAATTTCTTTCACCAACGGCGAAAGAACCGCCGCCTGGTAACCGGATCCCGTGCCAATCTCCAAAACGACGTCGTCCGGTTGCGGTTCAAGCGCTTCCGTCATGCTCGCCACCACAAACGGCGTGGAAATAGTCTGTCCGTAACCAATCGGCAACGCCCGTTCTTCGTAAGACTTCGCCCGTTCCTTTTTCGGAACAAAACGATGCCGCGGAGTCGATTTCATCGCGGCGAGAACGTCCGGATTGCGAATGCCCGCCCGAACCAGCTCGCGCTCGACCATCAGCTCCCGCGCTTCGGTCATCTCCTTCTCCGACTGCGCCTGCGCCGAATTTCCGTTCCCGATGAAAAAACAGACGAGAAACCCGACTAAAACCCCAACGGCAATTCCGACGGAGTCTCTTTCGCTCTTTCCCAAACGCCGATTTTTTCTATTCCCGGTCCATTTCGAAAGAACCGGTTTCCATACCAAATTTCCATTTTGAAAAACAGGGAAAAAACTTTTCAAATATTTTATCCGCATTTTACCGCGCTTTCCTTACTCAAACATCACTCTCCGCCAGATTCGCCAGAATTCGACCTCGGGCTTATTCATGGACGACTACCGCGCCCGCTTCCGTTTTTGCGCAACGTTCAGCTTTCGTTTCTGCGCAAAGCCCAACTTCCGTTTCTGCGCAAAGTTCAGCTTCTTTTCAAAAACGAACGCCGCTTCATTTCCTATTTTTGCATAAACCGCGCGACGGCGCCGCCGTTTTCCGCCATCGGCAACTCAAGCGTATCCGTTGAACGGACGGTCCGAACCGTTTTGACGGTTCCGCGATATGAATCAACCGATTCCGGCGCGTCCGTCCAAAGATGAAGTTCGTATTCCTTATCCGCATCCAGGAAGGAAAGCGAAACGTTTGAGACGCAGGCCCGCGACCCGTTCGTGGCTCCAAGGAACCATTCGCCGTCCTTCGTCTTGCGAACCGTCGCGATCCGGCGTCCAATCTCGGCGTCCAGAACCTTCGTGTCCGTCCACTCGGAACCCAGCGCCGCAAACCACTCCTTTTCAGAGCCAAACGAATCGGGCGTTCCGCCCTCCTTGCCGCGAATCCGCCAGCCGCTTCGAATCACGTGCGACG
>CAZWOV010000511.1:0-2127 GCA_964635645.1 uncultured Planctomycetaceae bacterium
CAGCGGAATTTTCAGCCAGGGATCGGGTTTGAGACAAAACGTTTTCCTGCATCGCGATTAGAATTTGAACGTCTTCCGGTTTGATTTCCGGGAGAGATTCGTTCGGATTCTGCTCCGACGTATTTTCATCCGGAGCGCCGGATGAATTTGCTGAATTTTCATTTGCCTGCGACGAATCATTGTTGGAACGCGAAGTTTCGTCTGTTTTGGTTTCAGCAAGACGATTTTCAAAATCGGCGTTTACGGTCCATTCGCCGGGTTCCTCGGAAATCCCGTTGACAATCTGAACAAACTCTGCCAGTTGATCGTAAATTTGAAGCTGAAGGGTGAATTGGTCTTGAAGTAATTCCAGCGGCGGTTGATCTGAAGAAGCGATCGTTCGAAATTCCTGAGAGGAAAAAATGAGATTTTCACAGAGAAGCGTCCAGAAGTCGGCCAGAGCTTTGGGAATCATTGGTTTTTCCGCCTGGGAGGCAAGAGAGCGTTCTTCTGCTTTGGGCGAATAATTCACGAAATAATCGCTGAATTGCCGCTGAATTACCGCGCTGTCGCGAAAAGCCGCCCGAAGGTTCCGATTTAGAATAACGACTTGCGTTCCGTTTTCCTGATTTACGGGTTTACCGGCCGTGCATTTTTCCAGAAGATTCATGATTTTTTCCTGAGTCGTCAGCATTTTATTAAAAACGACGAGACGCCGACGGACGGAAAGTATTGTTTCCGGATTGAGCCAAAGCTTTTCAGCTTTTTCAAAATCCTTTTTCAATTCTATTTCGGCGCGCCACAAGTCCCAGAAGTTGTTGTTTTGAAGCAGAAAAATCGCATATTCCTGTTTGGCAATCAGGTTTCTGGACAGAGAAAGCGAAACGGAATCGTCGGAATCATCCATGACCTTTGAGAATCGCGAGCAGAAAAGCTCCGTATCTTTCCGCAGGTCCCATAACTCCTGGTTGATGTTCTGAAAGAAGGCCGGTTCCTGCCGACGAAGTTCGATTGGCGAATAGTCGGAACATTTTTCCAGACGGGGCGCAAGTTCGGACCAGAGTTTGTCCTGGCGCCGACGTAGATTGGAAAATTCAAGACGCATGGCGTCGATGTGTTCTTCCCGTTGCCAGAGTTTGATTTGGGGATGAAGAATTTCAAGAATCGCGTCCAGCTTTTCTCGAATCCGGATTCCATTTGCCTGGGGAAAATCCGAGGGAGTTGGTACTCCGTTTTCTTTCAGGCGAAAAGTTTTGGTAAGAGAAACGACTTCGCCGTTCAATTCGGAGAAGTGTTCCCGATCGATTTTTTCAAGAGTTTTATGCAGTTGAGTCAGAGAAAGAAGCTGTTCTTTGGAAGTCGTCTGTTCATGAAATGGAAATTCAGGATTTTCGGAAAAATCAGCGTTTAGCCGACTAATTAGATTCGGGAGTCCGTCCGTAAAATCAGGATTCAGCAACTGAGTCGCGGTATTTACCGACTGGACTAACGCCGCGGACGCATCGGGAAGATTTTCCAGGGTAAGGGGATCCTCCAGAAGTTGGCGCGATTTGCCGAGAACGGCGGCGATTCTTCGCATTTCCTGCGTAATTTCAATCCATTGGCGGAAAGTTCTGGTCTGCATTTCTTCAGGCGAGACGACCTTGAAAAAAAAGGGAGAGCTGAAAGATCGCTGCGGAGAAAGATCGGAAGCAAACGTTTCAAGGCGAATTCTCAGGCCCGCTTTAAGCGGAATGGAACTCAGATCCCATTCATAATCGGTTTTCAGCGAAAGGGGAAGAGGCGAAACGGAGGACGACGGAGACGCGGAATTTGCGGCGGAGGCGGAATCTTCGCTCCAGACGGCGAACCCCGTCCACTTCAGCGAACCGTCTTTTGAACGCGGAGCGTCGAAGGCGTTTTCCGACGACGACGCGGCGTCTTTCGAAAGAGGCGTTTCCACAATCCAGCGAAATCCCAGATCCGCAAGTCCAAGATCGTCCTGCGCATCGATCTGGAGGCGAATTCTGGCGCCGGGAAGAATCGGACGTTCCGACGACCGACCGACATATTGCGTTATCGGCGGAAGATCGTCCAGGATTCGGATTGAATGCCTGGGAAGGTTGGTTACGTTCCCTTCCGCATCGGTGAGTTCAAGAAAATACTCGC
>CAZWOV010000512.1:0-2123 GCA_964635645.1 uncultured Planctomycetaceae bacterium
CTCCAGAGCGTCCACGGCTTTTTGCGGATTTTGACGGACCGTTTTATCCAGACTTAACGTGCGGAGTCCCACCGTCGCGGCTTCCGAGTATCTGGGCGTAACGGGAACCATGGACGAGACGCTTTGCTGGAACCAATGCCGACCGGGAGAAGGAAGCCGCGAACGCGTCAGACGATTGACGGAACATCCCGACGAAAGAATCAGGAGAGCGGCTGCAAGAAACAGAACGGCCAGAGAAAACAGCCGTTTTTCCGTTCTGAAATCGCCGAAACGCCCCGCGTTCCCGAAGACGACGCGAAATTTCCATTTTTCAAAAAAACGCCGCTTCCTCTCGAAGTTTCGAAAGAAATCGCTTTGGAAAATGGTATATTTCATGGAAAAATCCGCATTGGGGCCAAAAACGGTTAAGATTCTAACCTGAACAAAATAACAGATTTTTTTGAAAAACGCAAGACGAATTTGAGAGGAAAAAAGTACTTTCAAAATAAAAGATATTTATTTTCAGAACGTTAAACGAGTCCCGAAACAAACCGTTGGAAGTTGGAGGTTTCTGAAAAAAAGAAAACGGGAGTTCCGTTGAACGCAAAACTCCCGCGGAAGACGTTCGCTCGCAAGAGTTTCTTCTCCAAACTCCCATGAGCGGCGCTATTGTGCGCAAACGTCTTAAAACTCCTGCGAAAACGCTATTGCGCAAGAGCTTCCAGAGCCTCTGCAATTTGCGCGCGCCTCTCGTAAATCGGAGCGGGATCTTTGCTAAACTCCGTCAGACTCGCCGCGATTGATTCCGGAACGACAAGCAGCGCTTCGTATTCCGCGCGTTTTTCATAGGAGAGATTTTTTGCGTCGCGCAGTTTTTCACGCAGAAGGTAAAACATTTCATAGTCTTCAAGCCCCTCGCGAAGCATTTCAAAACGAATACTGGATACGGGTTCTTCCAGGTTGGGTTTCGCTGACGGTTCCGCGCAGGCTAACGGCGGATAGAAAAAACGCCCGTCTCCATTTCCAAAAAAATCAATCGTTCCGCCGGGCGCAACGCTTTCGTCGGCATAGCTCATCGGGTCAAGATACGGATTTTGCGGTTCCTTTGGAAAAGCGGAGTCGGCGGTCCAGTAATTCATGGCCCAAACGAGGGTTCCGACGACGTTATTCTGCCAGGTCTACCAGAGCCACGTACGCATTTCAACGGCGCTGTGGTCGATAAATTCCCCGCAGTACGGAGCGGTTGGCCCGCAACAGACGTACCACCATAAACGTTCTCCCTTCGCGCGGCATTCGTCGGCAATTTCAGAATCAAAATACAGCGTGAGCGGACACCAGACGTCCACTTTGCCGAGCAGATTGCCCTCGACGACTTCCTTTGAGGGTTCTTCCGTCAGCATCGTCCGGATTCCCGGCGCGTATTTCTTAATGCGCTCCATCCCCTTTTTAATAAATTCGTAGTCTTTTGGTTCCGGTTCGTCAAACCAGTAAACGTACGCCTTGTCAAGCCATCCTTTTTCTTTAAGATGAGCCTCAATTTGCCGAACGCAGGAGGCGAACATAGCCTGATATTCGGCGGTTTCTTCACCGTATCCCTGAAGTTCGGGTTCCCAGCGTTCCAGATAGGAGCCGCCGCCCATTCCCGGAATATCAATGGCAAAATTAGTAAAATGATATTCATTTATTGCGCGTTCTATCGCCCGGTCAAAATCGGAAAAGTCGATAACGCAATGGGATTTTTCCGGATTTTCACGATTCGCGACCCATTCATAGCGAATTTTATCCATTGTTTCCGGATTATAGGGAGAAACGCGGAACCGGCTGATAAATTTGAGATAAATCCGATCGAGTTTCCGTTTGCTTTCTACGTCTTTAACGCCGTGATAGAGGTAACTCGTTTCCGGATAGTATCCGTAGGCCGTCTCTGAATGATTTTCGTGGGGAATATCGAAATTCCAGACGTGCAGACGCAGCGGAAACGTAACTTTTTCGGTGGAAACCGTTTTTTCTGATTCCGGGTCTCCGGCGTTCGCGGTTTTCCCGTGTGAAACGTTTTTGAGCGTAAGAGTTACGTTTGCGGCGTAATCTCCGGGCGAAACGCCTTCCGGAACGTAGACGGTAATCCAGATTGGCGCGTTTTCGCC
>CAZWOV010000513.1:0-2113 GCA_964635645.1 uncultured Planctomycetaceae bacterium
CGCGACGACGCGCCCGAGATAGAGTTTCGACCGAACTGCGTATCGTATTTGGAAGAATTACGTATTTCAAAATCAGTGAAAAAAAACGCCGCGTGGTTGAACTACGAGCAGGCGCAAATTGTTCGTCATGAGGAATTCACGAGTTACAGCGCGGAGTTTGACTCGTCCGACGTTCCTCTTTCTCGCTTCTTTCCGTGGATTATTCAATCGCCGTATTCCGGCGTTTTGAATTAAGGTAATAAAATTGGGAAACAAAGGGGAATTCGTCTTGACGCCGTTTGAAATTTTGTTAAAATTATCCTGTGTTAATTTTGACGAACGGCTTGCGTTTATTCCCCTGCCCTGATGGAATTTGGGGATAGAGCGCGTTTCATATTCGAGGGCGATAATGGTTGGTATTATTCGAAAAATTAAGAAAAGTATTAATTTCGTGATTGGTAGAGATTACTGCCCCTTTTGCGACTGCTTTTCGTCGTTTCGACCGTTTGGAATTATTCAACGCGCTCATGCTCAATGTCCTTATTGCGGTTCGTTGGAAAGGCATCGTTTTTTGCTGAACGTTTATCAGAAATATATTTTTTCCTCTTCTTCCTCCTTCTCTCCCTGCCGTTTGCTTCATATGGCTCCGGAAGAAGTTTTCGCGCCCGTTTTTCTAAAAAAGAGCCGAATGGAATATGTTCCGGTTGATTTGTCGCCCGAGCTTTTTCCCTTTGTTTCATGCTTGCGCGCCGACGCGACGGAACTTCCTTTTCCGGACGCTTCTTTTGACTGGATTATTTCCAATCATGTTCTGGAGCATATTGAAAACGAAGAGAAATGCCTTCGGGAAATGTCGCGAGTTTTGAAACCGGACGGGACCGCGTTTCTGACTTTTCCGGTAAATTGGGATCAGGATGAAACTCTGGAAGATCCGGCGATTCAGTCTCCTGAAGAGCGTCTGAAATTTTACGGCCAGCAGGACCATGTTCGCGCTTATGGAAAGGATGCCTCGGCGCGTCTGGAGAAATATTTTAACGTTCAGTTGCTTACCGCTGAAAATTTTCGCGTATCGAAAAACCAGAGGTGGGGAAATTTCGCTTATTGTTTTTTATTGACAAACCGAACGAAGAAAGCAGAATAATGGCGCGGTTAAATTTTTATGTTTCGATTGCCGTTTGCACGCGGAATCGTCCCTTGGAGTTGCGGGCGTGTCTGAAAAGTTTGATTGCGCAGAAGACCGATTTTCCGTTTGAGATTCTTGTCGTGGAAAACGACGCGGAGCCGAAGATGGAAGCTCTTGCGTCGGAACTTCGCGCGGAGGCGGAAAAGAGCGGTATTCCGCTTCGCTATCTGTCGCAGCCGGTACAGAATATTGGAATGACGCGAAATTGCTGCGTCGCTAACTCGGAATCGCCTTTTATCGCTTTTATTGACGACGACGAATACGCGGCGGAGGATTGGTTGCAGTCGCTTGTCGACGTCCAGAAACAGACGGATGCGGACGTTGTGACTGGAATGGTTTTTTACGAATTTCCGGAAAATTTTCCAAAATCGGTTCGCGATTCAGCCGTTTACGCTTTGTACGCGCAGAAAAACGAACCGGACGTTCATGCGCAGGGAGGCGCCGACGCGAATGCGACTCTTTATCGTCGAGAGCTTTTCGCGTTGCGGAAACCGGCGTTCAATCCGGAATATGGACGCACCGGAGGCGGCGACTATGAATTTTCTCTTTTTCTTTTATGTCATGGGAAAACAATTTTCAAAACGACTCTTGCGCGCGTTTACGAGATGCAGCCAATGACGAGGGCGCGTTGGACGTGGCATCTTGAAAGGCAGTTTCGAGAACCCTCCAATACGTTGCGGGCGATTCGGACGCACTGCGGGCGGATTCCGGCCTTCAAATTTGTTTTGCGCCGTCTGAAATGCGGAGTGGTTGGAGTCCTGAAAAATCTGCCGAATCTGTTTCTTCGTCCCGGAACGGCTCTGTTGAATATTGCCGGTTCATTTTGCGCTTGCGTCGGCGTTCTTGCCGCGGCTTTGGGGTTCCGAAAAAGGGGATATTTTTAATGAATCGGACTTTGAAACTGTCAATTGCGATGTGCACTTTCAATGGAGCGCGTTTTCTGCGCGAGCA
>CAZWOV010000514.1:0-2112 GCA_964635645.1 uncultured Planctomycetaceae bacterium
TCCGAGCGGGTGACGCGCAGTCTCTCCCGTCTTACGTTCCAACGCCGACGTTGCGTAGGTGCAGTGCGTGAAATAAAATTGATGGATCATGTTTCCATTCCTTAAAATCAACAGTTAAAGCGTTCCGCTTTCCGTTTCATTCGTTAAAGTTGGCGGCGTTTTTTATGCGCGGCCTGTTTGTTTTTTGGGGAGTAAAGGCGCTCCCCTATTTTCTGTTTCCGGCGTTTATCTTAGCGGGAATTCGCAATTAGCGACTGCGTTGGCGTTCCGCATTTGCGTTGGTCTTCCGCGTTTTAAATTATTTCCACGAAAACCATGACTTCTTTTTAATTTCCAGATTTCCCAGAACCAGCGGCGGCGTGAAAAATTTCATGAACCCCGTGTCCACGACTCCCCAAACGATAACGGCCATTCCATTCCAGTTCGGCTGAGGTTGAAATGAAAAGAATCCGCCCATTTTCTCCCATTCGTTTCTGGTGATTTCGCGCGTGAAAGCAAGTTGAATATCTTCCGGACGGTCGGTTTCAAGAAGATTGCCTCCGTAGACGCCTAAAACGCAGGACGCTCCAAATCGCGGATGCATCCAATTCCAACGAACGGATACGGAACCGTTTTCTTCATGAAGCAGACTGGAACGTCCTAAAACGGGACGCAAACCAATCGATTCGAGCGGAAGAACAAAATTTCGGATCCAGGGTTCCATTTGAGAAAAAATGGGCGCGTAGGTTTCCGGGTCGCGCAAAATGGCGTTGACGTTAAATTGTTTCCAAAACTCCGCGCCGTTTTGCGAATTCATGGCGCCGATCATTCCCTGAGAATGCGTCCATTGTTCTTTTTTGGTACGAATTTGCGCTCCTAATTCGCCTGAAAAAGGATAATGTTTCAGAAGCGGGTCTTCCAAAAGCGATTCAACCTTCGGCATGTTGTTTGCGGCAAGTTCCTCGGCGAGTATTTCCAACTTGACGCGCCGACGAAGGGCAATGTCGTAAAGTTTCTCGTATTTTCGAACCTGTGAACATCCGTCAAAAAGTTTTACGTCCCACAGTGAGAGAATTTGGCGGTCAAGCTGATCAAGCGGGGTCGATTTCGTAAAGCTTTCAAGAACCTTGACGCGCGGCGCGCGCAAAGCGGCGAGATCCGCCCGAATCCGTTGCTCGTCTTTGAGAAGTTCCTGAAAATGATTTTTTCGGACTTTTGTCCAGGCTTCCGCAATCAGGATTTCATTGGGTTCAGGAGCGTTTAACTGTTGGATAAGAGCGTCGACGCAATCGACGAGTTTCTGGGCCTGATTTACGCGCGGACGATTTACGTATGGGTAATCGGGCGGTAGTTGCGCTCCAATTGCCGCAATGGATCTTTCACCGGCAAGGACCAGATTGTTTTTGGATAAATTTATCAATTGCGCGAGGCGATCCAGAATCTGAACTCTTGCTCGGGCCTCCAAAACGCGCGCTTTCGTATTTGGAGGAACTGGAAACTGTTCGAGAAATTTGTCGTTGCAGACGCGCGCGAACATGCGGTCGGCTTTCTCGTTTACTTCCTGGGGAAGATTCTGGAAATCCTTCAGAGCCCGTATCTTCCATGATTCTTCGTATGCGCGTTCAACCTGCGCTTTCATTTCCGCAGGAATTTCGGTAATCTGCTGTTCCTGAATAACCGCAATCGCTTCCTGCCAACGCTGAGCGTTAATTAACGGAATAACCTTGCGAATGGGACTTACGACCGATTCGAGAGACGGAACTTCATTTATCGAACAATGAGCGCTTCGAATCAAAATCTCCGTAATTTCCTGAACGTCCGAATCCGGCGAACGACGCAGGTCCTTAATCAGCGGACTATCGTCCGGACTCTGAACGTCCTCTTTGCGGAACATCAGTTTGTCATAGGACGGAGCAAGAACATATTTTTGCCAAAGAGAAACGTCCGCCGCCAGACTGCGCAGAGCAAGATAAATCATAATCGAGGAAAAACGGTCCAGAGTTGGCGAAAGAAGAGTCTGGCCGTCCCGTTCCGGATGCTGGTAGGGTTCGACTCCGATTTCAAGATTTCTGCGTCCAATCAGCGAAGGTACGCACATGCAGTCGTAGTCGACGAGCTTCATCTGACCGTTGG
>CAZWOV010000515.1:0-2105 GCA_964635645.1 uncultured Planctomycetaceae bacterium
TCCGGCAATGTCCGGAGCCGAACCGTGGATAGGCTCAAACATGCTGGGGTGTTCGCCGGTCGGGTTGATGTTTCCGGAGGGAGAAATGCCGATACTTCCGAGCATCGCAGAACCAAGGTCCGTCAGAATATCCCCGAACAGGTTGCTTGCCACAACGACTTCAAGGTCATCCGGATGCATGATGAATTTGCCGGTTAAGGCGTCGATGTGCATTTTGCTTGACTCAATTTGCGGGTAATCTTTTTTAACCTGTTCCTGAACTTCATCCCAGAAAACCATGGAATATTTCAGGGCGTTGGATTTCGTTGCGCTTAAGACTTTTTTCTTTCCGTGTTTCACCGCGTATTCATACGCATAGCGCATAATACGTTCAGTGCCGAGCTGCGTGAAAATAGAGTTCTGAACGACTTTCTTTCCCTTGACGGGATCTTCCGTAACGCAACCTTCCGAGCAGTATTCGCCTTCCGAATTTTCACGGACGACGACAAAATCAATCTTGTCGTTTTTAATAGGAGAAACAAGACCAGGCAGGAGTTTGATCGGGCGCATATTTACGTATTGATCGAAACCGCGGCGAATTGGGAAAAGCAGGTTCTGAGCGGATACTACGTCGGAAACGCCCGGGAAACCGACTGCGCCGAGAAGAATCGCGTCGCAGTCGTCAAGAATCTTCAGACCGTCTTCCGGCATCATAACTCCGTGATGGAGATAGTATTCGCAGCTCCACGGAAGTTCATTGAACTCAAATTTCACATCGGCCATTGCGCCGAGTTTTTCCAGCGCCTTACGGCCTTCACGAACCACTTCGATACCAACGCCGTCGCCGGGAATCAGGTCAATTTTGAACGATTTCATGTCTTTTCTCCCTTGGAGCGTCCGCTCCAGATCGATATACGCAAAAATTCAATAAAGAGAATAAATTAATTTTATCGAATCCGTTTTTTTTGTCAAGGGGGTTTCCGACATTTTCCAATCAAAATTTCCCGCCTTTAATGGACGTTCAGAGGCGGTCGGCATGCGAATCCGGTTTGTTTTCCGTGTTTATTCTGTTTTGAAATTTGAATTTAATAAAACAGGCGGACTTTTTCCAAATTGAAGAGACGTTTTCCTAATAGACGCGAATGGGAAAAGAAATAAAAAAAGCTCTGAATTTCCTTCAGAGCTTCAAAAAACGGAGAAGACAGGATTCGAACCTGCGGAGGGAGTAATTCCCTCAACGGTTTAGCAAACCGTCGCTTTCGGCCACTCAGCCACCTCTCCGTCGTTTAATAAACATTAAATTAACAGATTCTTCGATTTTGAAAAGGGGGGGAGGCGAATTTTTTTTCAAATTTTGGTCAAAATATGAGAAATTTTACTCCAATGAAGAAAAACCGACTTTGTTTTTTCTCGGAGGATTCGTCGTTGGCCCGCCTTCAATCGGGTAGTTTTTCCTGTTTTCCAGATTTTCCCGAACGTTTACGAAGATTCGGACGGCGAGAATGAATCGTGAAAAACGGCGGCTGGAAACGTTTGAACTCGGGATTTTCAGGGCCGCGCCGACGCGTCGGTCTTATCTTTGAGAGGAGTCCGTGAAAATATAGATATTAAGTAAAATCCGAACAGGAGGATCGAAAGTTGAAAATTTGTGAAAAGTCGGAAGAAAAATTGCGTCGAGGCGTTGAAAATTTTGAAATATCTGGTAAGATGAAGAAACGGGCGGCCAATCTTTGGCGATTTGATCTCTCGTTTTATTTTCGCAGTTTTACTCCATTTCCTGATTAAAATTTTCATGAAAAAAAAATCCAGCGGCAAAATTCGTGTTGATTTTCGAAAAAATCGGCTTGCCAAAACTCGAAAAACGGACGTCACGCGCGAGTTTCATCGGGAAATTCTCGATGAAGACGAAACGTTGCGCGAGGAACGCGTCAGCGGTAAAGGTTCAATGACTCGTCAGCGCACGATTCTTGTTGAAACGGAGAACGCGGAGACCAATGAAAATGCCGACGGAGAA
Organism: uncultured Planctomycetaceae bacterium; assembly: GCA_964635645.1. Lineage (GTDB taxonomy): Bacteria > Planctomycetota > Planctomycetia > Pirellulales > Thermoguttaceae > RGIG3701. Next base: position 1,994 of record CAZWOV010000515.1, read on the forward strand.
TTTCTTTTGGCCGCCGCGTCGGATTCCCGGCCGGGGTTGGTCGTTCGCGTTCATGGGCTTAATACTTTTGTCGAGGATGAAGAGACGGGACAAATTCATGTTTGCGCCGTGC
>CAZWOV010000516.1:0-2098 GCA_964635645.1 uncultured Planctomycetaceae bacterium
AAGAAATCATTAACGAATCGTATTTTCTTCAAGAACCTGAACGTTCATAAAGTTGGCGGGCGCGTCGGGATTCTGGTAATACCAGACGACTTTTTTGCCGCGGGTAATCTCAAACATGCACGACGTATGCGTTTCGCCATGATTCGCCGCATAATTTCCAACGACGATATTTCCGTTTTGGCGAATCTGGAGTCCGCACATCACGGAAATGGGAAGCGGAGCCAGATCTGAAATGGAGCAGCGCCAGATCTCTTTACCGTCCGCGTCGAAAAGAGCCAGCGCGTCAAGGAAGGACCCCAAAATCTGATCGTTCGGCATAGCCAGAACGCCGTAACATTCCTTGCCGGGAATGGAACAGGCCCGCAGTACGTTGCCGTCCGCGTCGTACTCGGCAATCGTTCCTTTTCTTTTGTGCGCGACAAGGAACGTTCCTTTTTCAGTCGGACGCGCCATACGCATATTGTGGTGACTCCCCGGAAAATCTTCAAATTGACATGGAATCGTTTTGAGAGTCTTACCTTCCGAATCGACAATGAGCAGACAGTTTTTCGTATTCCAGCCAATCAGCGTATTTCCATCAGCCAGACGGCTGGCGGTAAACGTCGAGTCGTTGCGTTTATCTTCCGCAACGAATTCAAAAACGACTCGGCAATCCGGCGTAACCTCAATCACGGAATCCGCGTCCGCGTAGAGAATGTTGCCGTTTTCAAGGAGCTGAACGTCGCTCATGTTTCCAATTTCATGCGCGTAGCTCCAAACCAGATTTCCCTCGGAGTCGAAACGTTCAAGACGTCCGGAACAGCCGCAGAGAATTTCACGACCAATCTTTTCGCCGTGAAAAAAAGCGGCGTGATCTTCATGCATTGGACCGTCCGCGGCAAAAAGGAAGGAGGACAGGCCGCAAACGGCCAAAAAGAAGCTGAAAACAAATTTCATTCCGTACCTTTCATTCATATTTTGAACCTGTTTCATGACAAAAAACAAAACTTTACCAATTATAGTCGATTCAATCCGAAAAGAAAGGGGGAGCGCCGTTTCCTCCCGCTTCCTCAATTGATTTTACGGAAATCCCCTTCCTCGTCTTTCAAAAACGGCGTCGGCTGATTCGGCTCGATTCGGCGCAAAACCCCTTGCGATTCGGAAGAATTCACCGTGTCCGCCTCCTTTTCCTTCATAGTGAAAATCTTTTCGTAATTCGGCGTTCTTCGGCGACGACTTTTGCCCCGGGAACGCTCGACCGGACGACTGGGTCGCGGGTAAAGCGGCTCTTCCGTCACCTCGTCCCACTGAATTTCCTCATTCCAGGGAACCTCTTCGTCTTCAACCTCTTCGTCGGCCTCTCCAGCGTCCGACTCCGCGTCAAGTTCCCCGTCAGAATCTTCGTCAAGCTCTTCGTCGTCCGCCTCGTCCGCAAAATATTCGTCCAGAACGCGTTTTTCACGGAAACGCTTTTCCGCCGCTTTCTCCGCAGAGTCCCCGTCCTCTTCCGTCTCGTCTTCGGCCAAATCATTTTCGGCCAAATCGTCTTCGGATAAGTCGTCCTCGGCGACTCCGTCGTCTCCCGTCTCGTCTTCGAGGCGCTTCATCGCTTTTTCCGCCGCGACGCGAGCCAGCTCCGCCTGAATCGCTTTCTCCTGCTCCTGGTTCAGTTCCGCCTGCATCGCCTGCCAATCCTCTTTCGTCAAAAGGACCTCGCGCGGTTTCGTGTATCCGGAAAATGCGCCGACGATTTTGTCCTCCTCCATGAAATCGATCAGACGCGCCGCGCGTCCGTAACCGATGCCAAGCATACGCTGAAGAAGCGTAATGGAACCGCGGCGTTCCCTGACGATAATATCGATCGCCTGAATGTAGAGTTCGTCTCTGGCCGCCCATTCCGCCAGTTTTCCGCTGTCGCCGCCGGAAAGATGACGATCGATTTCACTCTCAAACTGCGGTTCTCCCACGGCAATACTGTCAACAACCCGATTAATCTCGTCGTCGCTCAAATACGTTCCCTGAGCGCGGACCAGAATACTGGTTCCCGGCTGAAGGAAAAGCATGTCGCCGTTCCCGAGCAGCCGATCGGCGCCGTTTTCATCGAGCACGACGCGCGAGT
>CAZWOV010000517.1:0-2090 GCA_964635645.1 uncultured Planctomycetaceae bacterium
ATCCTGAAACGGTCGAAGGAGGCGCGATCTTCACCGTTCACGGAAACGAATCGACCGGAACAAACCTCCGTTTCAACGATCTGGAATTAATTCCCGACAAAGCGGAATACCAGCCGGGCGAAAAACTCCGTCTTCTGATTAACGTAAATCAGGCGGATTCAACCGTTTTCCTTTTCGAACGATGTTTTAACGGGATATGTTCCGAACCCAGGGCAATCCAAATTAAAGGCAAAAGCCAAATCGTGGAAATCCCCGTGAGAGGTTGCGATCAGCCGAACTTCTTTATTGAAGCGTTTACGGCCTCCAACGCTCGCGTCTATTCCGTAACCAAAGAAATTTGCGTCCCGCCGCAAAAACGGATACTGAATCTCGAAATCATTCCGTCGAAAGAACGGTTCCTGCCCGGCGAAAACGCTCGAGTAGTATTGAAACTCACCGACCAGAATGGAAACCCATTTGTTGGCGAAACCGTTTTAACGGCCTACGACAAATCGCTGGAATATCTTTCCAGAGGTCCAAACGTCGGTAATATTTACTCTCATTTCTGGGGTTGGAAACGCAGTCACTACCCCCAAACGACAAGTACGCTGAGCTGGATTGGAAAGAATTTGCAAAAAAGCTGCGACGAACCGATGCGGCTCCTTAACTCCTTCTTTGATCTTCCGCAAAACGAAGGAGGAATGGGAATCGACGCCCCCAACGCCCAATGGCCCAAAAGAAAGTTTGAAGCCCTCGCAGGCGGCGGCGTAAGAGCCAGAGCTTTTTCAGCCAAGGCAATGCCGGCGACGGCTTCGGCTGACGTCGAGATTCCGGTCGCGGAAGCGGCGCCGATGAGTATGGAAACGCCGATGAATGCCGGAAACAGAATTGCGAAGGAAGCCGAAGACGCAAACTCATCGGAAAACTTTGACGCCGTTACAGCCGATAGCGGCGACGGTTCGGAGCAAAATCCGGGAATGAACGAAAAAACTCAGCCCAGCGCGGCTAACGTTAAAATCCGCCGGAACTTTGCCGATACCGCGTTCTGGACCGCCTCGCTCAAAACGGATGAAACCGGTTCCGCAACCGTTGAATTTCCCATGCCTGAAAATCTGACGACATGGAAAATCCGCGCGTGGGCGATGGGAGAAAAAGCGGCCGTAGGTAAAGCGGAAACCGAAATCATTACGGCCAAAAATCTTATTCTCCGAATGCAGACTCCGCGCTTCATGACGACTTCCGATGAAATCGTCGTGTCCGCGAACGTCCATAACTATCTTGAATCGGAAAAATCCGTAACTATTTCCATTTCATTACCAGAAAACGCCCCATGCCGTCTGCTGGAAACGTCTCCTCAAACGGTCGCCGTTCAGATTCCGCCTCGGGGAGAAACTCGGGTCGATTGGCGCATTCGCGCGATCAATGAAGGCGAATGTTCCATTGACATGACCGCGCTGACCGACGAAGAGTCCGACGCGATGAGTCTCTCTTTCCCGGTTAGAATCCACGGAATGGCCAAACAGGACGCCCGAAGCGGAATGATCGGCGCGAAAGAAGGAAACGAACAAAATGTTTCTCCCGAATCCGCCCCAGTCGCAAGCGGATTCATGGATTTCACGATCCCGGAAGCTCGCCGAATCCAGGATTCCGCATTGGAAATCCGTTTCTCCCCGACGCTGGCCGGCGCCATGCTCGACGCTCTTCCATACCTCGCGAACTATCCCTACGGCTGCACGGAACAAACGCTCAACCGGTTTCTCCCGACGGTTCTGGTTCGAAAAGCGCTGGACGATTCCGGAATCAAACTTTCCGAGATCGCGGCGAAAACAAATAATCTGAACGCCCAGGAAATCGGCGCCCCCAATGAAAGAAACTCGCAATGGAAGAAACAATCTCCCACTCCAGAGGATAATCCGGTCTTCAACGAAGAAAAACTTAACGACATGGTTTCCGTCGGCGTGGACAGACTAATCAATATGCAATGCGCAGACGGCGGCTGGGGTTGGTTCTCCGGCGTCGGCGAAACGTCTTCCGCTCATTTGACTTCCTACGTCGCGCGCGGACTGCTTCTGGCGCAGCGCGCGGAGATTTTCGGCAAATACGAAAATTCA
>CAZWOV010000518.1:0-2059 GCA_964635645.1 uncultured Planctomycetaceae bacterium
TAAAAAAGTATATGGGAATTTTAAAGCAATTTCACGAAATTTGAACCGTCGCGTGAAAAAAGGCGAAAAATAACTCCTTCGTTTCGTGGGGTTGGATTTGTAAAAAGGGGCGTTTTTAAAGCGATGTTAATCGGTGAAGACGACAACCAGTTTTAATTAAATCAAAAAATTTTCTTTTTTTCCAGTAAAATCGCAAAAAAACGGTCTTTGGCGCTTGCTAAACGCGCGATAATTGTGTAAAATGAAAGACGCTGATTAGTTTTGGGGAAAGGAGTGCGCGAATCAGAGTCTCATTTCTCCGTTTACGTTAAATCGTTTATCATATTTTGAATAGGTAAAGACCATGCTGAATCGCAATGAATTTTTGAAATCAATCGCCGTTACCGGCGCCGCTATGATCTCCACGGAGGGCGTTTCTTCTGTCATGGCCGAAGTCGCCGGAAATAAAAAAGGCGAAACAGATCTCGTGATCGCAATGGGAGGCGAGCCTGAAGAAATGTTTGCGGCTTCCATTAAGAAAATGGGAGGTATGGCGCGTTTTGTCAAGAAGGGTCAAAAGGTATTTCTTAAACCGAACGCCGCGTGGGACCGAACTCCCGAACAGGCCGCCAACACGAATCCCGCGCTGGTTACGGCAGTAATTAAGGCGTGTTGGGAAGCGGGCGCCGCGGACGTTATCGTCTCGGAACATACCTGCGACGAATGGCGCAGAAGTTACCAGACCAGCGGCATAGAAGCCGCCGTTCTCGCCGCCGGCGCCAAGATGCTTCCCGCCAATGAAGAATCGTATTATCGCGAAGTAGAAATTCCCGGGGCGAAAAATCTGAAAAAGGCGAAGATTCTCAACGCGCTTCTTGACGCGGACTGCTGGATTAATATTCCATGTCTGAAAAACCATAGCGGCGCCCGCATGACGATAGCCATGAAGAATCTCATGGGAATTGTCTGGGACCGGCGTTTTTTCCATACGAACAATCTTCACCAGTGCATTGCGGACATTTGTCTGGCAACCAAACCGGTTCTTAATATTGTGGACGCGTACCGTACTCTGAAATCAAACGGTCCGAAAGGACGTTCTGATTCCGACGCGGTCGTGACCAAAGCGATGTTTATGTCTACGGATATGGTGGCAGTCGATACGGCCGCAACGCGTTTCTTTAATCGTATCGTCGATATGCCGCTGGAAACGGTATCCTATCTTGCCATGGGCGAAGAGCTTGGCGTCGGCACAATGGATCTTCGGTCCTTGAATATTGAGCAAGTAAAATTTTAATCTGCGAGGCAAAGAACAGGATAAATAGCTGAAAATTAAATTTCGCGTTCCGGCGGCGCATTTAATATTTCAGTTATTTACCGTTGTTATTTATTTTTTTCCGTCATGAAAGTACTCATTCTCGGATATCAGAATCGGGCGGGCGTTCCGGAAACGGTTGAATCGCTCCGCCCAATGATCCTTCAATATGCGCAAATAGCGGGCGAAGACCTTACCGGAAGCGCGGATTTGAGCGGAGTAGATGCAGACGTTGCGCTTGTCTTTGGCGGCGATGGTTCAATTTTACGCGCCGTTCAGCAAATGGGCAGACGGCAGCTTCCTGTTCTTTCCATAAATTTGGGACGGCTTGGATTTTTGACCGGGCTGTCGCGCGACGACGATTTGAGTCGAATCCTCAGTCAGCTCCGCGGACTCAACGAACGTCTTGGTTCCCGTTGGCTCGACGCGCTTCGCGCACGTTCTTCTCTTAATCTTACGCCGGACGCGCGCCTGTTTTCCGTTTCGGAATACCGACTTTTGGAATGTACGATTTTCCAAAAATTAAATACGCCGGAAGAGACGCAGATTTCATCGCTGATAATGAATGAAATTGCGATTCAGAGCGCGGATTTTCATATTATTGAAGTACGTATCTGGGCGGATGGAGAGCGTTTAACCACCTGTCGGTGCGACGGAATGATTCTCAGTACGCCGATGGGTTCTACGGCGCATAATCTTTCTGTCGGCGGCCCCATTCTTCGTCCGGGCCTTGACGCGGTGGTTATTTCTCCGATTGCGCCGCACACG
>CAZWOV010000519.1:0-2041 GCA_964635645.1 uncultured Planctomycetaceae bacterium
CGCTCGATTCTGCGATTAATCGAGCCGACGGCCGGCAATGTTTTTTTTGACGGAAAAGACGTGCTAAAGGCCAATTCCGCAGAATTAAAATCTCTTCGCCGCGACATGCAAATTGTCTTTCAGGACCCCTTCGGTTCAATGAATCCGCGTATGACCATTCGTTCAATTATTGAAGAAGGACTCATCGTTCAGGGAATCGGAACTCCTTCGGAACGTGAAGAACGCATTCAGGAAGTCATTCGCCAGGTAGGACTTGAACCTTCGTGTCTGAATCGTTACCCTCATGAATTTTCCGGCGGACAACGTCAACGCGTCTGCATTGCTCGAGCGTTGATTCTGAAACCCAAATTCATGGTTCTTGACGAACCAATCTCCGCTCTGGACGTTTCAATTCAGTCGCAAATCATTAACCTTCTGGTTCAATTACGCTCCGAACTGAACCTTACGTACCTTTTCATCTCGCACGACCTTTCCGTCGTTCAGTATATTTCGGACCGCGTTGCCGTAATGTATCTTGGACAAATTGTCGAAATGGCGCGCAGCGCCGATCTTTACGCCGCGCCGGCGCATCCGTACGCGCAGGCTCTTCTTTCATCCATTCCAACGGTAGACGCTTTGCGAAGAAAAAAACGAATCGTTCTTTCCGGCGACGTCCCGAGTCCTGTTAATCCTCCGAAATGTTGCCGTTTCTGTCCGCGTTGCCCCAAAGCGCAGGACGTCTGCAGTAAAGAACTCCCGCCGGTTGTCGAAATCGCGGAAGCGCACACGGTTCGGTGTTTTTTCCCTGAAAAATAACACGCGTTTTTCAAAACTGCTCCGCGATGCAGTTTGCCTGTTTCATTTTCCCCGATACGGTGGTTTCATGTTTATTTCCAGTCTTCAAAATCCGCGAATCAAAGAAGTCGTTCAGCTTCGCCAGGGCAGAAAACGCCGTCAGACGGGAAAATTCATCATTGACGGACGGCGCGAAGTTTATCGGGCGTTCGTTTGCGGATTTCCAATACTGGAGGTTTTTTTCGCTCCCGACCTTGCAGACGACGAGACCTTTGAATGGATGAGAGAATTCGATCGTGAAAACAGCGCGCGAATTGCGGTTCACGAAGTTCCCGCGGCAGTTTTTGCCAAAATTGCGTATGGCGATCGCGAAGACGGAGTTCTGGCCGTCGCAAAATATCGGGAAGAAACGCTGGACGACGTTTTTTTCAACAGGATCTCACAAAAACAAATTCCGCTCATCGGCATTATTGAAGGAGTAGAAAAACCGGGAAATATCGGGGCGATCCTTCGTTCCGCCGACGGAGCGGGGCTTTCAGCCCTTATTGTCGCCAATCCGCAAACGGACCTTTTCAATCCGAATACTATTCGAGCGAGTCTTGGAACTATTTTTTCCGTTCCACTTTGCGCCGACTCAAGCGAAAACGTTATCGCCTGGCTGAAAAAACATGAAATTCTCGCCTACGCCGCAATCGTGGACGGAGCCTCTCACTACACAAAATCAGATTTCACCAAACCATGCGCAATCGTTTTAGGAAGCGAAGCATGGGGACTCTCAAAAACCTTTCGAGGCGAAGGCATTCGGCCAATATTTCTCCCGATGCTTGGAATTGCCGACAGTCTTAACGTTTCCACAACCGCCGCCATTCTTTTTTACGAAGCGCTTCGCCAACGGACTGCTGATATTTGATTTTAGCCCCCAATCGGTAAAACGCGGCGCCGCTGTTTTTGTTTTTTTTGACGATATGTCTTTTTCCCCAAAAAAATCATTTCCAGCGTTAAGTTTTCAGACTTTATTTTCTAAATTTTTCAATCAGCTCTTGAAACAACAAGCAAAATCGAGTATATTAACTGAAAAGGATGGAAAATTCTTTCCAATATCACGCTAATTGTCCAATTTCCTTACGCCTCCGACGCCGTCAACGGATTTTCCTGTTTGACTCCCAATTCAATGAATAAGAATCTGATTATTTTCGCCCTTTGTTTGACAGTCCTTCTGACCGGAACATTTCTTGGTTTTTACGGAACCTCCATTTTTTATCACAGT
>CAZWOV010000520.1:0-2029 GCA_964635645.1 uncultured Planctomycetaceae bacterium
GGGAGCTGGTCGGGAGACGTCTTCTTTTTGGTAAAAAAAGGATAGACGCTCAGCATGATCTTGAGAAAATGCTCGCTACGCTTTGGAGCGCCGATTATGTGAAGCTGGAGCCAGAGCCTCCGGCGGACTGGTTTCCGTCGCTGCCGCGTCCCGACCGGGAGAAAACGACGGTCAACGCGCCGATTCTTCATGAATCGGACGATTCTTTTTCCGCGGCGTCGGACGGAACGGTTTCCGACGTTGAAAAGGAAAACGAAAATGAAAACGAAAAGGAGCGGTCTGCCGCGGCGCCTTTGACTTCCGGAGATTCTGCGGAAAACGCGCATGAAAAAGAAATCCGTTTGGAGACGTCGGCCAAAGGCAAGGGGACTCCGAGTCTGGAAATGTGGAAAATTTCGCGCGCCCGGGGAAACGAAGGACCCGCTATCAACGTTCCCAAAGCGGCCAGAAAACACGTTGCGAAACCGAAACAAACCGGTTTTGGCGTCGGGCTTTTCGACGACTTGCCGGAAGAAGAGATTCCGGAAGGTTTTGGACGTATTGAGGAAGAAAAAAAAGAAGAGGCGGTCAAACCGGTTTCTTACGCAAAACCCAAAGCCAAGCCGGTTATTTCGCTTTTGGATTGGGGGAAGAAGGAAGAGAAACCGGTTTCCGGAGACGATTCGCGCACGGAATTTCGCTATGAAAAGGTTAAATCAGGATTTGGTTCCGGACTGCTCGGCGACCAGAATTCAGAAACGGACGCGGAGTCTTCGCCGGAGAATAAAACGGATACGGAACGGAAAAAGCCCGATTCGGACGATTCTCCTGCCGGAGCCGGTTTTCTCGCGGGTTTGACGCTTGGCGGCGGTATTCGGCCGACGGTCCATAAGAAAACGGGCGGTAAAGCGGATTTGCCGAAAAAAACATCGTCCGATTCCTCTTCCGTTTCCGACGGGGAGAAGCTGAAAAGGGAAATGGTTGATTCTTTCAGGCCGGAAGAAGCCGATTCGGCGGGAAACGAAACCTCCGGGGCGGCGGGTAAATCTTCCAAACCGTACGTTTTTGTGAACGGCGCGGCGGTACTGGCTTCGAGCATGGCGCAGGAGGAGGAAAAGCCGGTTTACGTTCCGCAGCGGGCGATTCCGACGGAAAAAATGGTTCCGATGGCGATGCTTCGCGGCGTTCATCCGATTTACGGGTCGTGGCTCTTGAATTATCTGCCGTATGCGGACCGGAAAGAACGTCTTCAGGCGTTTGAGAGTATTCTTGAGCTTCCGTCGTCGTTGGGACCGGCAATTCGCGTGCCGTATCAGGAAGACCTGCCCCGCGGAAGGCTTGCGCAGGGATTTCTCGATACGCGGTTGCTGGATCTTGGTTTGGCGGTTCCCGGCGAGCTGATCGCTCTGACTCCCGAGGAACGCAGGGAACGCCGCGAGGCGGGGCTTGAACCGATCTATACGCTGACGTTTGCCGATAAACTTTTCAGACTTTTCCAGCATGAATTTCCGTTGGTAACCGACCTGCGCGTCTGGCCGTGCTGGGTCGCGGGCGAGATTTTGCGGTTTAACGGAAAATTTAATACCTTTATCGGCGCGAAAGGACTTCAAAAGCAGGAAGGAATGATTTTCCGGCATCTTCTGCGTCTGATTTTACTTTTGGGAGAATTTATCGATCTGGATTTGCCGACGGGAGACCGGGATGAATGGAGAGAAGATCTTTCCGAGATCATCGAGGTTCTCACGAAAACGTGCGAGGCGGCGGACCCGACCGGAGCGCGGCAGGTTTTGGAGGAGGGACTGCATTAATTTTGAACGGCGGGGCCGATTGGTTTTTCCGCCTGACTTGAGCCGCGTTCGCGTATGGATTCAGGACGTAAGTTTTTGATACATTTTCATCAGTTCCGCGACGCAGACGCTTTCGGTCATGGTATTGACGTCGAAGCCGTAAGCCGACATGACGGCGCGGTCGTTAGCCTGGTGCGCCTTGCGCAGTTCGGACGGCATGAGAACCTCGTCGTAGAGATCGGCCAAGGAACAATCGGGATAGA
>CAZWOV010000521.1:0-2027 GCA_964635645.1 uncultured Planctomycetaceae bacterium
AGCTTTTCCTCCGTTTTCGGCAACGATGGTCGAGGTAATTGCGGGACGGGGCGCCACGGTATCAGTGAAAAGCAGCGTCGCGCCGTCTGCGACCGAGACGTTTGCAATCTGGATGAAAGAGCTGCCGGATTTTGGCGAAGAAGTGGTGAAACGGACCGTACCGGACTGAATTGCGAGCGTACCGTCTCCAACGATAGTATTCGCGACGTCGGTCGTCGTGCCGGAGCCAAAATCATACGCGAAGGTGCCGGCGGCCGCGACCGTAATGATATTTGAAACGTTCATCGAGGCGTTTTCGGTCAGCGACGCAACGCCGGAGAAGATCGTCAGACCGTTCGTGAATTCGGAGTTGGCGGTTGTGAATTTGAAATTGCCGTTTCCGCCGAGGTAAAGGCTTCCATTTCCGGCGAGAAGCGCGTCGGCATTAACATTTGCGCCCGTTCCTGCATAGGCTCCGTAGAAGATTCCGGCGTCTTTGCTCCGTTCCGTTGCGATTTGTGCGGTCGTCCATGCCGTCTCGTCGGTTTCCGAGGCGCGAAGAAGGAGGATTCCGCCGTCATCAACCGCGACGTTGTTCAGCGCCGACCTGTTCAGGATCGAGTAAGCCGCGCCGGAGCTTACGGCGACGCTTCCCGTTTCGGTATTGGCGAGATTTGCGAGGACGACGGCTCCGCTCTCAATACGAACGGTTCCGCTGTTTGCGATCGCGGCGTCCGACGAATAGAAATGATTTGCGTCGAATTTGAACGTCAGGTTCGCGTTGTTTGCGACGGCGACGTTTCCTGTTCCCAACGCGCCGCTTTCGCCGCCGTTTCCAATTTGGAGAGTTCCGGCGGACACGGTCGTTTTGCCGGAGTAGGTATTATTGCCGGAGAGGATTTGAACGCCGGAACCGCGTTTTTCGATGGATATGGAAGTAGCGCTTTCGGTAATCGTTCCGGAGAATTCGCCGGATCCATTATCGACGCCGACGACGAAAAGTCCCGGGTTATTGTTGGCTTTAGCCGTAACGGTTCCCGTACCGTCGAGCGCGTCGATCATGACTCCTGCGGCATTCCCGTTGCCTCCGTCCCAGAGGTCGAGCGTACCGTTGAGTTTCATGTCCGCTTTATTGTTCGTCCAGTCCTGCTGAAGCCATTCGCCGTTGCGGAAGGTTCCCTCGTCGATTGCGATTACCGCGCCGGAATCGTACGCAAATACGATTCTGTAGTTGTTGGAGAGCGTTTGAAGAATACCGGCGCCTGTTTTGGTAAAACCTTTCGAGCCGTTAAGCGTCAGGATTGCATTGTTGGTTACGAGCGTCTGCGTCTTATCTTTCGAGACGTTGAACGTCAGTTTGCCGTTATTTGTGATTGAGATACTTTCCGTCTGACTGGGAACGTAGTCGCTATACGTAAGACTTCCGCTTTCAAGAATCGTGAGATTCTGATTCAAATAATTGGTATTTTCGCCATTACTTGAGACGGTAACGTTCGTGGAAATATCTATAGCGTTTGCGACGAGAGCTGAAGTCAGCGCCCCTGCAAAGCCGCCGAGACGGAGAACTTGTTTCAATATTCGTTTGTTTTTATTCATATCTTACCTGTCCGAATATTTGAATAAGAATGGGTTGGGAATAGACTTCCCAAGAAATATCACCCCATTAAATCAAATTTAACTTATTTTTATTTATTATAGTCAAATTTTTTAGGAATGGACTGTTAATTTAAGGATAATTTAAGAAAAAATTTAAAAAAAAGGAAAGATCAGGCGGTAAGTTCGTAAATTTTGGCATAAAGATTCAATTTTCAGACAGACTGGAGGCGTTCGTACGGACGAACGAACGATCGCGCCCCATGATTATTTCGGCGGCAATCGTATTTTTTTAAATGCCGTTTGATTGCGCAAGATTTTTATTCTTGCATAAAATTTCTGTTGCCGTTTAGACCTGCTTCCTGTTTAGAGACAAACGACGATCCGGAATGATTAAAAAAAGCTCTTCGAAACAGATGTTCCGAAGAGCTTCCTAAGTGGCGGGGGCAGGATTC
>CAZWOV010000522.1:0-2026 GCA_964635645.1 uncultured Planctomycetaceae bacterium
CGCCAGCGTTCCGCCGACGGCCAGATGATGTCCCGAACCAAGAAAAAGGATTTTTTTGGAATCAGGAATCTCTTTCGCCTGAAGCGACGCGACTATCCGCTCCGTGTAGTTCCCAAACAGCGCCTGCGCGTTGGTTCCGTCCGGATTCGTGATCCACAAATTCATGTACCGGGCGGCTTCCCGGTCCACGTAATCCCAACGCGAATAAATGATCCGTCCGTCTTTCAGAACCGACGGATTCCATTCGTTCGTCTCGTGCCAGGACAGACGTTCCACCTCGCCGGTTTTGACGTGAAGTTTATGAAGCGTGGCGGTCTGAACCGGTTCCCAGTCGTCCGTGCACCGAGCGTAACCGCCGCGGCGCGTCGATATGAAAATTAAATCGCCATCCGGAAGCAGACACGGATCAACGTCGTCGAAAGGACCGTCTGTCAACTGTCGAATTTCACGGGTTCCCATATCCATTTGGAACAAATGAAATTTTCCATCCGACTCGCTTTCATACCGCGCAAGTTCCTCCGGAGAAACAACGCTCTTCTTCACTCGAAGCTCCGTCGCAAAAAGCGGTTTCGCCTCTTCCGAAACGACCTTGGAAAAATCTGCGTAGGCAAAATAAAGCGTCTTCATATCGTATGAAAGAGTCGGAGTCGCCAATACGCCGCGCGGAAGACGCTTTTCGATCAACGGTTTGACCTCAAAAGACTCCCCAGGACGGTCCAACCGGTAAAAATCGCCGCCGACGGCATTCGTAAACCGATAAAAAAACGAATTGTATTCGTGAATTAACTGCCAGACGTAGCGATCTTCCTGAAGAAAGATTATTGGAATATCGCGAATCAGAGGATTTTCAAACGCGGCGTTGCGAAGCGCGGTACGCAATTCGACGTAAAGACGTCGGCATTCAGCCCCTTCCCCGCCCCTGAAAGACCGCGCGGTCTGGATTCGTTTCCAGAGCAACTCCGCGTTTACGGTCGAAATAAGTTTTTCCGACTTCATCTTCTCAAGAAGTTTCTCTGCGCGCAAAGCAAGCGAACTCAACGCATCCGGCTCGTCAAGCGTTCGTCCTGAAGCCTTTTCCTGTTTTTCCCAATCGGGAAGAATATGCTTTAAAATGAACGACTCATCGTTTGATAATTCTTCCGATTCTCCTTTTGGCGCGTTGGACTCCGCGTCTCCGACGGAAGATGTTTCAGCCGCAACGCTTCTTTCCTCATCCAGAAAAATCCCGCCGACAAACAAAAACAGAAACGCAAAAATAAAAAAAACAAAATCACGGCGTCTCATACCAAACTCCTTAAAGGCAGGAAAATCAATATTCTTTAATCTCAATATGATTCCAGAGAAAAATTCGTAAACGGGCAAAAATTTACTCAAAAAAACAACAATCTGGATAAATTATTTAAATTAAAACGGCAACCGGCATAAAACCAGTTGCCGCAATCATTAACAGCAAGAGAAACTCAATTCATCCAGAACGTCGTATCAGATTGAATAACCGTTCTGATACTTCGGATAAACAAGAGATTCCAAACGTTCGCGATCAGCCGGATTACCGAGAATCTTGATGTTCGCGGCGTCCCAGAGAATCTTTTCTCCAAGTTTTTCCGGCTCGTTCGCAGCCCAGACGGCCAGGTTACCGAGAAGAATGGTTTCGGTCAAACCGCCGGATTTCGAAATCATGTTGGAGAACGGCATAAGCGGTTTGTTTTCCTTAATGGCCGTCACGAACTCGCCGAAGTGTCCGCCGTATTCGTCGGCCATAACCAGATCTTCGCGGACTTTCTTGAGCAGTTCCGCTTCGCGATCCTTGGCTTCGCCAATCAACACGCGCTGAGTGCCGTAATCGTTCGGAGAATAGAACGTGCCCTTGTCGCCGATGATAACAAACGCGGAAGCGGCGGGTTCCTGTCCTCCAAGAATAGACGGATCCGGTTTTTTACCGCCGTCAAGCCAGGTAAGTTTAAATCCGGGACGCCAATCGACGGCCGGGAATTCGAAATGAATCTCGCTCCATTTCGGGAAGCTG
>CAZWOV010000523.1:0-2008 GCA_964635645.1 uncultured Planctomycetaceae bacterium
GTTTACGCCGGTTTGACGAAGGAGGACAAACGGGTTCATGCCGCTCTGGATTGGCTGACTCGCCGATACTCCGTTACGGAAAATCCGGGACAGGGAGAAGCCGGGCTTTTCTATTACTATATTGCGATGACGAAGGCGCTTCTTGTTTACGGCGTCGATACTTTCCCGGATGCGAATGGAACGGAACACGACTGGCGCGCAGAAATTTCCGCACAGCTGTTGGAACGTCAGCAGGAAGACGGTTCGTGGGTTAACTCCAATCGACGCTGGATGGAAAACAGTCCGATATTGGTAACCGGTTACGCGCTGATGGTTCTGGGGAATTGCCGTTAAGGAGCTAATGGTTCTGGTTAATTGCCGTGAAGGGAAGAATCGCGTTTTCTTCGGAAACGTTGATTTTTACTGAGAGTCAGACGAAAATCGTGAAAATGTTCATGGTTTTCGTCTTTTTTTGGAAAAATCCAGAAATAAACGCGGACGCCGTCGGTAGGGCGTCCGCGTTTATTTAAAATCGGGTGAATTTTCGATACGCTTTGAACCGCTCCGTTTTGCGGGAGGATTTCAATCGCTTATTCGTTGAAAAGACGTTCGATCGCTTTTACGGTTTCTTCCGTCAACATCTGGCCGCCTTCAGGTCCTACGCTGTTTGATTGAACGATTGCTCCGTATCCGCCTCCTTTTACTGCGCGCGCCGTCGGAAGGTATGTTCCGCTTCCGGGGTTGCCGGAGGCGAGCTGGACGACGAAGGTCTGGAGCGCTTTTGAACGGGCTTTCATCTGAACTCCAAAGTCGGAGTAAAGTTCAAACTGATTCGTGCAGAGAACCATGTTGCCGATACGCAGAACGGAAATATTGGTAGGATACGTCGGTTTGGGGTTGGTTTTCAGATTTTCGTAACGATTGACGATTTTTTTGTGCCAGCCAACCATTCCGAGCGAGGACGTGTTTCCGGTCTTTTCATAGTCGGCCTGGAGACGTCGGGCGCTTGCTACTGCCTCGTCGTATTCTGCTTTTGTTGGAATACGTTGCGGAAGGTCAAGTTCCACGTATTCGTATTTCATGAGCGGATTGTCTTTTTGATCGGAGGCGATAACGTCGTAGACGTCGTCGACGGCAACTGCGATTCTTCGGCCAAGTTCATCCGCGCGCGAGAGATTCCGGAGCGCCGTCATTCTTTGTTCCGCGGCGGAACGGTAGCGGATGTGGGGCGATTGATCGCCGGCGGCGCCGCACATTCCGAGAATAACGACGTCTTTTCCGTACTTCGCGTTCAGGTTTTTACGCGCTCTTGCCCAATAGTCGCCGTCAAGGGTGAGCGAGTTTTCGTTTTCCTGGGACGGGCAGGCGATGGTCAGGAGCATGGCGAGAAGCTCGTTTTTCTGGTTCCAGACGCAGAGCATGTCGAGATCGTTCTCGGTCATGCCTTCGAGAGATCGGAAGTTGGTCTGGTTGGTTTGCCCGTACATTACGGCGGAGCCGTCGGCATAGACTGCGCGCCGATTGTAGGCGATATTGACAAAACCAAGTCCAAATCCGAATTTTGCGGGGACCTGTTTTTCCAGAGCCTGACGAATACCGGGAACGATACGGTTGACGGCGAATTTAATGTATTCGGCGCTGGTCATGACGCTTCCGTCTTTGGGAAGATCGCCGCGGTCCGGACCCAAATGCGGCGCGGAGTGCGTATGCGTGGCGCAGATAATAATATTTTCACTTGGAATTTCCGGCAGTTTTTCTTTCAGGGCTTTACGGAAGAAGAGGTTAAATTCTTCGCGAATGACGACCGTGTCCATACTGATGAGAACAACGGGAAGCGATTGCCCGTTTTTGACGGAAGTTAACGCCAGAATGTTCGCGGTGATTGGCGTTTCGGCGCCTCGGGAAATGCGGAGAGAGAATTGGCCGGACAGATGAACCGGTTTCGGGGGTAGGATATCGACGGAAACGGCTCCGGCGTAGAAACCGTCGGAAAAGTTATTGGAAATGGAATTGGGTTTTGGATTTTTCA
>CAZWOV010000524.1:0-2004 GCA_964635645.1 uncultured Planctomycetaceae bacterium
ATTCCGAGCATGGCGCGGGGGAACGGCGCTTTCAGGAGAAGCCAGATTGCGAGCGGGAAGGCCAAAGCTCCCAGAAGATAAAGACCGACGAACGTAAAAGTCTGGAGATTGAACCAGATGAAATGATTTACGGCAAGCAGCGGTTCAAGCGAAAAATTCATCATGACTGAAAAATCCTTCACGGAATAAAAAAAGTCAATCGGCTCTTTGACCTTGCGAGGTAAAAAAGTCCATAGAATTACCCATTATTTAACTATGATACCACATGCGTCTTCTTTTGTGAAGGGAGGACCTGAAAATTTTTTAGGAATTTTTGAAACTGAGAGTTTTAAGGAGTTTAACGCTTGATTCCGCGTTTTTTAAAATTTTTTTCCTTCTTCCGTTTACTGGAAGATTTAATCGAGTATAATTGAAGAAACTTTGTTTATTTTGTTTGGAAAAAATGTTTTTGAGGGCTGTCTATGAGAAAACATGATTTGAGGACCGCGTTTACGGTTCTCTGTTTTTTGTTTAGCGTTTCCGCAGGTTTGGTTCGGGCGGAGGAGTTGGGAAACGTTCCCGTATGGAAACTTGATCTTGATCAGGTTGGGAAGATTTTTACTCTGGAAGAATCTGGAGGACAGTTGGACGGCCCTCTTCCGATCGGAGTTGATCCGAATTATTTCGGCTGGCAGAAATCTCGAGTCAAAAGTACGTTTGTCGAAAAGGATGGGGAAAAGTATTTTCGGATGGAAGTTTCCGACGCGTTTAATCAGGGACCGCAGTTCGTGATGCGGATTCCGAAACTGGAAGATGGAAAATACTATCGATTGAACGCTACGGTTCGAAATCTTTCAGAAAGGCAATTTAAGCTTTATCTTCGGGAAAACCCCAGTCCGTACCAGAGTATTGGCTCTTCCGTATCGGCGGATGGGGACGGGGAATGGCGGACTTATTCCGCGACGGTTTGTTTTCAGAAACCGATTTCGGATAATTACTCGCTCTATTTTGTTCTTCCGGGAGAGGGAATCTGCGACTTGCGGGAATTTTCCTTAACAGAGACGGATGCGGCGGAGTTTGAAGCCTTCCGAAAGGGGGCGGTTCAGAGCGGAAAAATCATTCGTCCCGACGCGGGTTGGAATAATTTTATTTTCAGCAGCTGTTTCCCGTTTGGAATACCGGCCGGGTGGAATTGCCGATATGGAAAGGCTTCCCTTTCGGAAGATACGACCGGTCCGTCCGGTCAGCCCGCTCTTAAATTGGAGAAAGGGTATGGCGAGAAGACTGAGCCGCATCTTTTTTCTGCGCCGTTTCAGGTCCCGGATCCGGAGAAGACCTACCTGGTTTCATTTTCGTACCGAAGTACGGCTCCGGTTCAGTGTTGCGGACGGACGTTTGAGGCCTCGTCAGAATGGCGCCGGGTTTCGACGCCGATTCAAATTCACAAAATGCAGAGCGCGGCGTTTCTGGAGTTTACCTCTTCCGATACGTTCTGGCTCGACGGCGCGCGCGTTTCGGAAGAAGGAGAGACGGAATACCGCATGGCCGGCGAATGTGAAATTGCGTTGGGACTTCCCGAGTCGGACGCGTCCGTTTCGCGCGTTCAGTTTGAGGATGAACCCGCGTTGGTTCTTTGGAAGGCGATGGGCGATACTTCCGGCGTAACGCTTCGCGGTTCTGTGACGAATATCTGGGGCGAGACCCGCAGGCTTCCGGATATTGCGCTTGATACGGTCGCTTTCGGTTCTTCCGGTTCTTCCGGTTCTTCCGGGACGGCGTGGAGCGGGAGCCGAGAGGGCGCGTTAAGCTATCTGATTCATCCGGACACTCCATTGGGTCAATTTCGGGTTGAACTTCAGGCGTTTCGCGGAGACGCGGCGGTTTCGCCGGTTTCAGAATTTATCGTGAGTCGATTTCATCGTCCCGTTTACTGGGGGAAGGACGCTCCCAATTCGCGTTTTGGGATTCATCAGGAGCCGATAGCTTATCTTCTGACGGGGTTGAAGGCCGGCGGTTTGAACTGGG
>CAZWOV010000525.1:0-1970 GCA_964635645.1 uncultured Planctomycetaceae bacterium
GCGTCTGGATATTCTGTTTCGTCGTGCTGGTTTCAAGATTCTGGCCCTGAATACCGACTTCCGTCGGAGTGTAGAGGTCGCCGGCGCTCACGACCTGCTCGTCGATGTTCAGGTCCACGACCTGACGCACGGCGCGGAAACGCGGCGCGTAAATGTAGACCGGATCCGGACTCTGAATCGTTGCGCGGCCCTGACCGTTATTGAAATAAATGAACGTTCCGGTTTGCTCGCCGAGTTGCGCCTGCCAGTTGTCGTCCATTTCCAGACCCCCTACCTTGATTTTTTGCGGATTGGGGACGTCGATTTTCTGCGCGCTTTTTTTGGCGTCGATAATGTATTCGTCGGCGGGTTGCGCAAACGATGGACGTTCCGGAGCCGAAAGCCTTTTTTCAATGGCGTCGACGTCCATATCCAACACGGCGGGTTCCTGAACGGAAACGGGTTCTTCCGCCGCCGTCAAGCGGATATTATCGGCGGAGAACGGCGCGCCGACGGATAAAGCGGCCGCGGCGAACGAAATTTCGTCGGCGTTTGAAACAAGGTCGGGATTTGGCGAAACTTTGGACTCTTTCGGATTATTTGCCGCGCAATTAACCTTTGTTTCGGAATTGGTCCGGATTGGATTACCGAGGGATTTGCGCACGGATTGCGCGTTGAAATTTGTGGAACGGAGAATCATTTCAGCTGAAATGTTCATTGAATTTTCATTTGTTGGGAATTCTTTCCCTTTTTCCAGCAGTTTTTTATGGAGTCCCTGCGGTTTTCCGACGAGAAAAGCGGAGGAGGGGCGCCGCGCGGCGGCTTGGGGTTTCAACGCCTTTTGGAGCGGACTTTGACGGCGAACCTCGCTTTTCATCCGACTTCCAGACGCTTTGGAGTCGTCGTTGGATTCCAGTAATTCCGGAATCTGAAGCTCGTCCGGCAACTCGTCGTTTTCCTCGTCAAGCGTCGGAAGCTCGAAGGAGTCGGATGGTTTCCCGTCCGTTTTCTCATCCGTTTTGGGGACCGCGTCCAGGTTTTCGGGAAGAACGGGCGTATTCTGCCGCTCTTGAGCCGGATTTTCTTCCGTGAAGATTTCTTCCTGCCGATCCAGTTCGGAAGAACCGGGAACTTCCAAAACGCGAACGCCGGAATCGCTCGGCGCCAACGGCTCCATCATTTCGCCGGGCGTATTTTCGGTCGGGTTCTCCTGGGACAATTCGTCCGGGATTGCCGACTCGTTTATTTCCGGAAGAATTTCCTGCCGTTCCGACGGCGTTTCCTCCGGAATCGGCGCGTCGTCGGCTTCGATTACTTTCGGAGCGCTTTCCGCGGCGGGCCGAACCGATTTTTTCCCGGAAACGGCTTCCTGGGATGCGTCGGATTGGGAAACGGAATTTTTCTTTTCGGTCGGAGCGGCGTTTGGAGCGGATTTTGTCGCTGAAGCCGGGGCGGGTATTTGAGGATCCTTCATATGGGGATCTTTCATGAGCGATTGATTTTGAACGCGGGTTGAAGGCGCGTGGGAATTAACGCCGTTGGGAACGGTTTTGACCGCGGCGGAACCGCAGGTTGGACACGCCGCGTTTCGGCAGGGCTGAACTGCTGAAACGCCGCATCGCGGAACGATTCGGCAACGGTTCGGCGCCGGGATTCCGCAACTTGGGACGCTGGTTTGGCATGGACCGGCGGCAGGACACGGCGTCTGCGTCTGATTTTGCGGACATTGAGGCGTCGGACATGGAGACGTCGGCCGACATGAAATTTGATCCGAACACGAAGCGGGAGCCGAACAGGAAACGCAGGTGCGAATACCGCATGGACCGTCGTATCGAAGCGTAAGTATACAGGAAACTACAAGATCAAGTATATAATGCTCACCGGCGACGAAACTGCCGCTGAAAAAGGCATTACTGATTACTATGAAGCTTCTTATAACGGTATGGCTGATGCCTACAGAGATTATCTTATCTCCAGAGGTAAGATTGAAA
>CAZWOV010000526.1:0-1969 GCA_964635645.1 uncultured Planctomycetaceae bacterium
TGGAAAGACCTCGACGCCGGGCATAAACGGGACGTCCGTGACCCGAAACCGGTATTGGGTTCCAACCTGAAGCGCAAAATACTGCGGCGCGGGAGCCGGGGGCATGAACGCGCCGTCTGTAGCCGCCGCGACGCAGGTCCCTTCAGGAGCTTGAATCTGGATATGCTGGAAATAGGTTCCGTCTTTGGGCGCGTTCAATACCTGCGCCGCGTCGTTAATTTCCATGACCCGAACGTTTTCCGCCGCTTCTTCCGCGGCAAGCGAATAGCCGGGAATGATGAACATGGCGAAAAGCAGTATTTCCAACGTTACGGCGACGTTTTGCATGCGTAACTTCCACATGACCTGAATCCCTTCGTTCTTTGAGTGGAATGTCAGCGAGTTCCCGACTGTCCGATTCTTTCGGACGGCCTCTGGAAACAAGCGGCGCCGTTTGGTTCGCAAAATCCGCGCCGCTTGGGAACTCTGGCGTACTTCTTCTAAATCCGGCTCGGATTAACGGGGAGTCGGATAGGTTGCCCGTCTGCGGGCCGGTTCCGCCTGAGGAAGATCTACCGGACCGGGAAGACCGTGAGGCGTCGCGGTGATCGGCTGACCGTATTCCGGGCCCGTTACTCCTGAAATATAGTCGGACGGAGTCGTGCCGCCGACTGGAGCCGCCGCGGAGACCGGAGCCCCGTTTTCATCAACGACGACTCCCGCGTTCATTTCAGGTTCCACCAGTTTGTTGCCCATACGGATAATGGCGAGAATAGCGCCGCGGCGGTCTGCTTCCGCAACCGGATCTACGCCCGGATCAAGGCGCGTGCTCACGATTGTGTCGGGGGTGCCGACGGCAAGGGCAAGTTCCTGAAATTCCGGATCCGGAAGATAAATCACCTTCGTGACGAAGTTGCCGCTGCGAACCTGCATGATATCTTCTTCCGTGAAATTAACCGGAATCATGCTGTGGGCAAGAAAAGCCTGCGTTCGCGGCATTGCCGGCGCCACTTCCACCGTCGGATAAAGTTCAAGTCCGGAGTGACCCGGAATGTCCGTCAGTTTCAGACGGTAAATTCCCCCTTGCGGGAAATCCTGGCGAAACGGGCAAACCATCGGTTCCGAATCAAACATGCCCTGCGCCGCTACGTCCCAACGAATATTCGAACCGGCCGGTCCGACAAACGCCAGCTGAGACGTTTTCATTGCCGCCGGAGTCTGGGGCGCGCTCACGTTTGCGCCGTAAGCCCCGTTCGGATTCCCCATGTCTACTCCCGGGCCAGGGCCGGCAACCCCGGTCGGATGGCTCATCTGAGATAAATCGTAACCGCCTTGCGTATACGGTCCTAACGTCTGTTCTTTGCAGCCAACGACTACCGTAATAATGCAGAGCGAGAAAAACAACGTCAACCAGGTTCTCATTTTGTCCCCCTATCTGACTCCTTCAATAATTAAAGCATCCTGCGAGCTGCGAAGGTCTCTTACGGCGCCGACCGCGCCGAATTTGCATTCTCGTCTTTACGTCGGTTTGTTAACAACGTAAAATTTATCTGAACGTTCGATTCGGGATAAAATACCCCGCAGCTTCAAAATTTCCAATGGGTTTTGGGATTTTATTCCGATTTTCCAACATTTTTCAGGGAATTTCACTTTTAATAGATGTTGTTTCCGGCTATAATATCCCATCCGGAACTTCTGGAAAGGAATATTTAAACTACTCCATTCCTGAAGAAGTTCCGTCAGTTTTTATTTTCGGTTGTTATCATTAAATTCTTTGGTAAATTCGTTCAGATTGTCAAATGTGGAATAAAATATTTTTTCAGAGCGCAAAAAAGGAAAAATACGCAAAATATGCAACCGCTTTTGTCGCTGCCGTAAGCGTTTTTTTCTTAAGCGGAGGCAAATTTACGGGTTATTTACTCGCAGACGATTCCATTGAGCCGCCGACGACTCAATCGATAGCTCAGACTGCCGATCTGATTCTGGAGAA
>CAZWOV010000527.1:0-1965 GCA_964635645.1 uncultured Planctomycetaceae bacterium
ACAAATTCCGCTGCAGGTGAGTCGTTTTGCGACGCTGAAAAACGCTCAAAAATTATCGGAAAATTTCATACGTAAATTTCTCCAGACGACGGAGCTGCGCGCAAAAAATGAATTTCTGGAAAAAGAAAATCAGTTTTTAAAAGAAGCCGCGACTGAAAATGGGAAATTCAGCCGTTTCCTCGCGCAACTGGAAGCGTTGCCAAACGCTAATCTTGACGAATACTCGCCGATTATCTCGCAGATTCTTCAGGAAGGAACGGAACCGGCGGCCGAAAACATCGACGAAATTCTATCCGGAATCACGTCGGAAACAGACGTTCGGCAACAAATCTGGGAAGAACTGCACCAGACTCTCGTTGAACGCGAACTTCTTCGGTTTGAGCTTCAATCCAACCGCCATATTATTACCCAGCTCGCCTCAATGTTCAGCGTCGATAAACGCTGGTTCTGGCTTCTGGGCGTTTTCGCATTTGGAGCGTTGCTCGCCGCGGTCTGGCACGAACGCCGACATGAAATCCGCCGCTGGCTCAACGGAGGCCGGGCGCGGCAAATGAAACTGGCTCAGGTTTTAACCGGCTGTTTCGTCTGTCTTGTCGGCATGACGTTCATTTCCTTTTTCATGGGGGAAACGATTTACCGCGCAATGTTGAACATGACGTTTCACAGCACGGATCCCGCCGCCGTTTACGAACGGTACGACTCCGACTTTGAAAAGGAAGCGAACGCTCTGAACGTCAAAATCGAAAAAGCTGAAAACCTGCTTGCAAAAAACCGGAAACAGTGGACAAAAGCCGCGGCCGAACGAATCCAGGGTGCGGACGTCTTTATGAAAACATGGCGGAACTGGCGCGACTCTATTCGGCAAATTACCGTTCAAAGCGAAATTTTAGCCGGAATCAATCGACAGATCGACGTCGACGAAAAAAGACTGAACGAAATTAACGCCCATATGGTTTCCGTCTCGGGCGACACGCTTTTCTTCCTGCGGA
This sequence comes from uncultured Planctomycetaceae bacterium, assembly GCA_964635645.1. Taxonomy (GTDB): domain Bacteria; phylum Planctomycetota; class Planctomycetia; order Pirellulales; family Thermoguttaceae; genus RGIG3701. The sequence continues at coordinate 990 of CAZWOV010000527.1, forward strand.
TAAAACACCTGGTGCGTTTCCTGCTCGGAACGCTTCTGACTCTCGGAACATTCCTGGGGATCGCCTGTTTCTGGAGCGACGTTCACGCCCGTTTGAAAAAAACGGCCAATATCTGCCCGCACTGCTTATCGGAAAATACGCTTCGCCCATGCGACGAAAACGGCCTCCAATTGCCGGACGGCTCGAAAAGCAAAACGGTCCTTTGCGCCAAAATGATTCAGGAAAATCCATACGAGGTATGCGGCTATCGGTTCGATTCATCGCTTCGCCCATTAACCAAGCTCTCATTCCCAACCCTGGGAATTCCGCAGGTCGGCAAAACGCACTGGTTGACGATGCTGTACTGGAAAATCCAGAATCGGCATTACTCCAAACTCGATTTTTCATGCGTTCCCTCCAGCGTAACGGAAGAGATGGACCGCCGTGTGGAAGAAATCATGACCTACAGAATAGGGACGGCCGCTACACAGAGAGACGCGATCCCTCTCCCCCTGGTATTGAAGTATCGCGACAGAGATCCATTAGGAAAAAGCGATATCATCGCCGATATTTTCGACTATTCCGGCGAAATCACGACGGACGCGGCCTGCGACGATTATCGGCGCGAACGCGCTCTCAAAAGCGAGGGATTTCTGTTCTTTCTGGATCCGACGTTTCCATGGCGTCCCCAGGCGGAAGCCCTCAAACGTTTCCGTAAAGACCTTAAGGCAATTAAAGGTCTGCGCGGCAAAGAATCGCTTCGTCTGCCAATCGCGATCTGTTTGACAAAAATTGATCTTCTGCCGCTTGTCAAAGCTCTTGGAAACGACGCGGAACGCGAAACAATTCGTTTTTATGAAGAATTGGGGCAAATCGACCCCACGGGCGCGGCAATGAATCGTCTGGTAATTGACCGGCGAAGCGAGGCAACAGACGAACTCCGCAAAAAAATATGGCCGGACTGGGATATGGAAAATCAAATCAGCGATCTGTTTGG
>CAZWOV010000528.1:0-1957 GCA_964635645.1 uncultured Planctomycetaceae bacterium
CGGATGTTTTCTTTTCGCTTTTTACGTACAATCAGCAGGATGGGATGAACCGGGATAATTAACGGTTTGTAAAACGGCGACGGCGAATGCGTTTTTTCGATATTGAAGGCGGAAATAATTGACAATACGTTCAAAACGGTATTAAAATTTCATTCATGGCGAAGAAAGTCCGGAATTTTTTGGAAATTTTTCTGTTTTCTGCTTGCAAATTTCTCAAAGACGCGATATAATCGAGAGACGCAGGCGGAAGAACATTCTGCAACGGTTTTTCTCCTGATATTTTCCAGTTTGAGAAATTCCCAGACGAAACGGAGGTGAAAAATGGCTCTTTCAGAATTTGACCGTAATCTGCTTGACCGTTGTCTTCAGAAACAGGCGCAGGCATGGGAAGAGTTCGTGGATCGTTTTGCCGGGTTAATTTTTTATGTTGTTCAGACGACCTGCCGTACCAGGAAGTTCGCGATAGACCCGATGGTTCAGGAAGACCTGGTCCAGGAGGTTTTTTTTGCGATTCTTTCGGATAATTTTGTCGTACTGAGGCGTTTTCATGGCAATTGCAGTTTGGCGGCATATCTGACGGTAATTGCCCGGCGCGTTGTCGTTAAATCTCTTCTTCAGAGGCGAAACGCCGTGCCTTTGCCTCCGCCTGTTAGTTTCAATACGATTGAGCCGGAACAAGCTTCGGATTCGGTTGCTGAAGAATACATAGACAATATGGACGAGATTCTTTATCTGATTTCGTGCTTGCCGGAGCGAGAGGCAAAAGTTGTCAGAATGTATCACCTGGAACAGAAAACCTATGCTGAAATCTCGTCTATTTTGGGAATTCCGGAGAATACTATTGGTCCGATTCTTTCCCGCGCCCGTAATTTAATGCGAAAGAAGGGATAAATTGTAGAAAGGATTCCGGAAGTTTTTTTCAATTTCCAGACGTTTCAGGTTCCGCATGTTTTTCGGGGAAATATATTAATATTTTAAATTCTCTATTAGTTATTTTTCGGCGGAATACCATATTGAAAAAAGCGATGAAAATTGCGGGTTTTTTAAAAATCAAAAAATTCGTAAGAAAAAGGTTTTTTATTTTTTGGCTCTGTATTCAATTCTTGAATGGAACATTAGAATTAATTTGGTAAATTTTTGATGAAATTTCCTCGAAATTCCCCGGAAATGGTTCTTCCCCCTTTTCAATTCGGAAAAATTTTGTTAAAATTCACGAATGAAAGAATGTTTTTATTGTGGAAAGAGTCTGAATTTCAGGGAAATAATTTTTTGGAAATTATTTCGCCGAAAGTTCAATAGTTTTGGAAGTCAAATTCAAATTAAAGGAATTGTATGGACAACGTACTCGCACTTATTCTCGGCGGCGGCCGAGGCACACGTCTTTATCCTTTGACCAAGGTTCGTTCAAAACCGGCAGTTCCCGTAGCTGGAAAGTATCGATTGATTGACATTCCACTTTCAAATTGCATTAATAGCGGGATTTTAAAGATTTACGTACTGACGCAATTTAACTCCATGAGTCTTCATCGGCATATCCGCAGTTCTTATGCGTTCGACGTTTATCGACACGGTTTTGTTGAAATTTTGGCCGCTGAACAGACTATTGATAATCCGCATTGGTATGAAGGGACGGCCGACGCGGTGAAAAAGAGTCTTCGGTATATAGAGAACAATAACGTGGATTACGTTGTCATTCTTTCCGGAGATCAGCTTTATCGAATGGACTTTCGCGAAATGCTGCGCGTTCATAAGGAGAGCGGCGCAGACGCGACAATCGCGTCTATTCCTGTTTCCGCGGCGGAAACCAAGGGATTGGGAATCATGCGTATTGATTTGGAAACCGGACAGGTAGGAGGGTTTCTGGAAAAACCAAAGGATGAATCGGAACTGAACGGTTTTGAAATCGATCCGGCATGGATTCGTTCTCAGAAAGTCGCGCCGAATGGAAGAAACTATC
>CAZWOV010000529.1:0-1957 GCA_964635645.1 uncultured Planctomycetaceae bacterium
AGGGCGCTCCCGGCGAACGCGGCGGTTTCCAGGGCGGACCTCAGGGCGCTCCCGGCGAACGCGGCGGTTTCCAGGGCGGACGCGGCGGAGAGTCTGAAACGATTGAGCTGCAAATCGCAGCCGTTATCGATTTCCCAGAATGGAAAGCGCTTGCCGAAAACTCCGGTTCTCTGATGCGTCGAAACGTGGAAACGGTCGTTTTCACCACTTCCGCCGCCGTCAAAGACCAGTTTAAAGGCAAAGAATTCCAAAACTACTGGCTTTCCTTGAAAAATCCGGCCGATTTCCAAACGGTAGAGAGCGAACTTCAGGCAATCGCCAAAACCTCCGCAATCCAAAACCGTGAAAAAGACGCTTTGGCCCGTCGGGATATGTTCCGCCAGATGAAAGGCGCTCAAATCGCGTCCGTAGAAAGCATTAACGGAAGTTTGAACGCGCGCGCCGGCAGCGTCATTGGCATGATGCAGAAAATGCCGTTGATTATGCTTTTCATCTCAACGATCGCAATCCTTAATACGATGATCGTCTCCGTCTTTACCCGACGTTGGGAAATGGGCGTTCTTCGAGCCTGCGGCATGACTCGCGGCGGTTTGATACGTCTGATCCTTGCGGAATCAGTCCTGATAGGATTCTGCGCAATCGTCATGAGTTTCATCTTCGGCGTATTCTATTCGTGGCTCCTTATCCATGTGAGTTCAATGTTCGGCGTCGTTACTCCCCCGCTGATCATTCCATGGGAAAAAATTGGATACGGTTTCGGACTGGCGGTGTTCCTCTGCATAATCGCCAGCCTCTATCCCGCGTTCGTCACAGGATTGAGGGAACCAATCGAACTGCTCCGAAAACGCGGTTAATTTCAGCGTTAAATTAACTCGGACAAATCCCCTACTCACGCAGGCTTCAAATCGGCAACGACGCGAGGCCTGCGCCGTTTTCTGCGGAAATCTCTCCCTGAGCTACCTTTCCGAAGCGGCGCCGCGCTTGCAAAAATTTTAATCGATCTGAAAATCCGACGGTTCTTTTTCCGTCTCTTTTCCGTCCGCATTGCCGACGCATATTTTTTCTATTTCGCCCCGAAACTCCCGACGTCCTTTCCTCCGCTCAAAAAAGTTAAAAAACCGAGCGAACAAGACTTCGTGATTCTATTGACGTCTGCAGTTTTATGTGGTAAAATATGGATGCGGAGGGCGTCTGGCAACAAGCGCCGTAACGCGAACATAAAATTACGTCATGAATTTTAATAAAAAAGCGTTCGCGAAACATTTCAGAAAAGGCGCGGGAGTTCCATAGCCGCCGACCGTCCCAAACCTTTGAGCCAAACCTTTGAACCGACCCGACCGTTGCCGAATTTGAACGGAATGCCGGAATGAAGAAGCAAAGACGTTTACGGTTTCGGCACGGATACGCCGGCGTCCACGGCGAAAAACCGTCGGGGCGTTGAAACGGAATCGGCCGCGGATTCAGGGCAATCCAATCGGTTGTCCGAAAGTTTTCACGCGCTTCGCAATCCGTTAGATTAAAAGAAAACGACATGGGAAAAACGGCATGGCGCCAATCAAAATCAACGTATTTCACACCGGTCGGGTCTGCGTTTCGCCGTATCTTCCTTTTGGCGGCAATCGCTGCAGTATTCTAAAGGCGTCCGGACTGACTACGCGAAAAAAAGACCGGCTCTGGCTTCCGGTATCCGCGTATCTGATTGAGCATCCGCAGGGGAAAATACCGGTTGACTGCGGCTGGCACAGAAATATCAGTCCAAACGGAGAATTTGACAAAAAGGCGCAGATAAAATCTCTTGGTTCCAGACTGCTGTATATCGTGAATCAAGGCAAAATTGAGAAAGGCGCGGCAATCAACGAGCAATTGCTGACAATGGGAATCAAGCCCTCCGATTTAGACTACGTACTGCTCACGCATCTGGACTGCGACCACGTAAACGGTCTTGTGCTTGTGAAGG
>CAZWOV010000530.1:0-1957 GCA_964635645.1 uncultured Planctomycetaceae bacterium
GGAGACGGAAACCGTTCGGAAGCGAAATCCGTACGGAGATGAAAATCGCTCGGGCGCGAGATTTAAGGGGAGAATTAAAAATGAAAGAACAGGAAAAAAAGGACCTTGAGAATCGTCTTAACTTTGCGGTCGGCATGGCTCGCGTCGCCGGTGAAAATACGCTGAAATACTTTCAGAAAAGTAATTTTGAAGTGGAGATTAAGGCGGACGAGACTCCGGTTACCATTGCGGACAAGGGAACGGAAAAGCTCATGCGCGAGATGATTCAGCTTCAGTTTCCGGACGACGAAATTCTTGGCGAGGAGATGGAGACGACGCCGGGAACAAGCGGCTACGGGTGGATTCTGGATCCGATTGACGGAACGAAGGCCTTTGTTCATGGAGCGCCGCTTTACGGAGTGCTTATCGGCGTTACTTTCCGTGGAGAAGCCGTTGCGGGAGTGATTCGCATGCCGGCTCTTAACGAATGCGTTTACGCCGCTAAAGGATTGGGGGCGTGGTATCAGAAAAATGATGAAGAACCCGTTCCCGCGCGCGTTTCAGAGACGGAGACGCTTGCCGAATCGCTGGTTCTTACTACGGAAGAAAAGACTTTCTATCAAACCGGGCGGTATGAAAACTGGAAACGTCTCATGCTGACTGCGCGCCTGGCCAGAAACTGGGGCGACTGCTACGGATATCTTCTTGTGGCGACGGGCAGAGCGGACGTTATGGTTGATCCGGAGATGAGCGTTTGGGACACCGCCGCTCTTATGCCGATTATTTTGGAAGCGGGAGGACGGTTTACCGACTGGGAGAACGAACCTTCGTTTACTTCGGGAGATTCCATTGCCACGAACGGGCGCGTTCATGAGGAAGTCATGCGCGCTATTCGCGAAAACGTATGAATTTGGCGATATTTGAAAACGGGTTTGAGCAAAGGATGTTTTCATGAAACGTTTCTTTTGGAGGTTAAGCGCGGTCTTGTGCGTTGCGGCGGCCGCTCTCTTTACTTGTGCCGTTGAGGCGAGTCCGCAAAAAGGCGCGGCTCTTGAGTGGTTTTCCGCGGAGCTTAAAAATCCGTCGGGAAGAACGTCGGAAGATCGCGCCGCGGCGGAATCGCCGTTGAATTTTGAATTTTCCGTCGGCAGTATGTTCGACGGCGCGGCGGGCGTTGCCGCGGAGGAATCGGACGCGGATACGGAACAGGCGGCGGAGGAGTATTCGGAGAGTCCGGAGATTAATACTATCCAGGATTTTTGGAATCATTACGAGGTTAGCGATTCTTTTCGGGAACATTACGCGGACGGCGAGCCCTGGCAGGAAAGCGAGGAAAATCTTTTTGCTCTTTACCATCTTCACGAGCATTTGAGGCTGGTTCGTCTTGAAGAGTGGGCTTTGCCGGAAAGCGCCCTGGAGACGCTTGATACGCTGGAAAAGCCGGAACTGAACAAACGGCGCCTCGACGCCTTCTGGATTCACGGAAAGTTATTGAGCGCCGCGTGGACGGAACTGGAGGAAAAAGTGGCGTTCCGTTACCATGTTTCAGGATATTTCACATGTCGCATTGAACTGGACGACGGTCGAAAAACGACGCTTTTCTGCGAATCGATACCGCGCGCTTTCCAGAAACCCGACGCGCTTCGGACTCCGCCGCGGGTTGGGGCGATCGCTCTCTTCCTGAAAAAAGACGACGCGGCTCTGAACGCGACGGTTCCGGCGCAGGACGGCGTTGGCGAAAAGACGCTGGCCGCTCTGGTTATGGTGGGAAAACGTCTTGCCTGGTATCCCGACACGATTCTCGGAAACGCCGGGTTGGATTGCGGACTTATGGACGAGCTGGACCGCGAGGAGCTTCCGCCGGACGCAAAACGGAGTAAGATCGTCGATACGCGCCTGACTCTTCGAAACCGCGAGTATTTTTATCAGATGATGAACACGGTTTTCAAAATGTCTCCCGAGGAACTGGATCGGATTA
>CAZWOV010000531.1:0-1954 GCA_964635645.1 uncultured Planctomycetaceae bacterium
CGCGAATTTTTTGCGATACCGGAGGTTTGTTTTCTTAATTTGCGGGAAAAATGCGAGATTGATTTTGTATTTCAATGAGGAATCAAGCGTTTGTGCGGTGGTTTGAAAAGAAATTAATACAAAAAACCGGCAATCACATAAATAAAACGCGACCGCCGGGTTTTTGATTATTTACGTATCGATAATTTGAATCACTTTTCAAGCATGGAGACAACCGCTTGCCAACTTACGCCAAAGAGTCTGGCTCCTTCCGCGTACATGGCTTTGAGAGTTTCGAGATTACGGATACCGCCGGCGGCTTTGATTCCGCACTGGTTGCCGACCGCCGCTTTCATAAGCCGAACGTCGTCGATCGTCGTTTTCTTTGAGGCGGGCCAACCGGTAGAGGTTTTTACCCAGTCTGAACCGATCGCGCAGGCGATTTTAGCGGCAGTCGTAATTTGTTCTGGGTTGAGATACGGCGTTTCAATAATTGTTTTGAGAGTAATTCCTTCCGCGGCTTTACGAATGGCCTTAAGATCTTCTTCGACGCGCTTCCATTCGCCGGAGAGAGCCAGCCCGATTTGCATGACGCAATCGAGTTCATTGCATCCAAGTTCAATCATCTTTTCCACTTCGAGCGTTTTAACGCCTGTCAGATGAGCTCCATCGGGAAAACCGACGGTTCCGCCGATTTTAATCTGTCGTTTTCCTTCTTCGGTGCGCTTTGCGTTCATTTCCTTAACTTCGGGCATAACAAGTTCGTAAACTCCTCCAAGAAGGAAAAGCCCCGACGTGTTAAATTTATTGGCGTAGCGGATTACGTTTCTTGCGTCTTCAATGGACGATTGCGCCTGAACGGCAGAGCAGTCGATCATTGAACCGATATCTTCAAGGGTTAAATCGTTAACGTTTTTAGTAAGCATACGAATTTCCTGAATAAAAATGAATGATAAAAAATATTTTTGGAAATTATATCATATCGAGGTTCAAAAGTCAAGAGGCTTGAGTTTTTTTCGTAGAAATCCTTTCTTTGGGGAGGTATTTCAAATTTACCCCCTTGTTAAAAAAACAAGAAAGCGCTAAAATTAAGAAAATTTAAGTTTTTTTACCCCGCCAAGAGGAATAAGAATATGAAAAGCTATGTGGTTTATGAAGACGGTTCCTGCAAGATTGAAGAAATGCCGTTGCCGCGATATGGCGAATACGATGCGCTTGTGAAAATGGAAAGTTGCGGCGTTTGCAATGGGACGGATATGAAAATTATCCATCGAAAATTTAAGGGAGTGGAAAAATATCCGGTAGTATTGGGGCATGAAGGCGTAGGAAGAGTCGTAGAAATTGGCGCCAAGGTGAAAAACTACCAGATTGGCGATCTTGTTTTATTGCCATTCTGGTCGGATGTTCCCGAGGGATATTCAAGCGCCTGGGGAACGTATTCAGAGTTTAACGTGGTTACGGACGCCGCGTCGATGGAGGCGGACGGATTGCTTGCCGGCGAGTTTGCTTTGGCGCAGAATACGTTGCCGGAAGGGTTTGATCCAATCAGTTCCGCGATGATTATTACGTTTCGAGAGGTACTTAGCACAGGAAAGATATTTGGCTTTAAGGAGAACAAGAGCCTATGCGTATTGGGTCTTGGACCGGTTGGTTTGAGTTTTGTCAGGTTTGCCAAACTTCAGGGGATGGGGCCGATTATTGCCATCGACGTTCAGGATGAGAAACTTGCTCTTGCAAAGAAAATGGGCGCGGATTGCGTAATTAACGGTAAAACGCAGGATATCCGGTCCAGCGTACGCGAAGTTTGTCCGGAAGGAGTCGATTTTGCGCTGGATGCGGTAGGCGTTAATTCTTTTATTAATACGGGGCTGGAAATCATTAAACCAGGAGCGAAGATTTGCGTTTACGGTATTTCCGAGATTCAAAATACGGAGATTGATTGGAGTCGTTGTCCGTATAACTGGACGCTTCAGTT
>CAZWOV010000532.1:0-1939 GCA_964635645.1 uncultured Planctomycetaceae bacterium
CGCGCCCATCCAGTAAATAAACGGAGCGCCGAGAAGCAGTCCCCAAAATTCCGTCTGCATTCGAATATTTCTGACCCGCAAAGCCAGTCGGTCGGAAAGCATTGCCGCAAGAAAAACGCTGATATACGCAAGAAGGTGATGATAAAAAGTCGCGTTAAACGCGGCTATGGTTCCGTCTACTTTAAAATGTTCCTTCAAATACGTCGGCATCCACGTCAGAAATCCGACGTTCACGAAACACATTCCGGCAAACGCAAGAGACAGCAGATAAAAAGTAGGACGGGAAAGAACCGCCAGACATGCGGAACAAACCGAAATTTTCTCTTCCTTCAATGAATCCGACGTTTTTTTATCCTCGGAAAGCTCTTCCCGTTTAAGGTACGGCATATCTTTTCGGTCGTTACGAAACAGGAACAGGATAATCAACGCCCAAATAAGCCCAATGACGCCAAACAGACAAAACGCCGCGCGCCAACCATACGTAAAACCAATCCAGGCCGAAAGCGAACCGCCGAAAACCACGCCGGTATAATTCGCCGTCTGGTGAACGGCCATTGCCGTCGCGCGGGTTTTAGAGTGATAAAGCGCAATCATTGAATTGGCGGCCGGATAGTAAAACGCTTCGCCAATCCCCGTCGCAACGCTTCGAACAACAATCAAAAGCAGCAGCGACAGCGCGGACGCGCTGAACCAGAGAAACGAACCGCCGGGCAGGAAGGATGAAAGCCATTCCGAATTTGGGACAATCCCCGTAGCAAGCGTTCCAAAACTGAAAACAGTCAGGCTGGCGAGAACGACAAATTTTTTACTGATTTTATCTCCGGCAAAACCCGCAAGAGGAACAAAAATACCGTAAAAAATGGTAAAGCAGGTCGCGACTTTTCCAAGCGTCACTTTATCGAACCCCAGACCGCCTTCAGCAATCGGCTCTCCAATAAGCGGCAACACGTTGTTAAAAAGCTGACGGTCTCCCTGATTCAGAAAAAACGCCCCCCAAAGAAAAATCAGCATGTACCATTTATAAAAATTCGGAATCGGGTTCCCGACCGTTTTTCCATTCGCCGCCGCAGTTGCGGCAGAATCGTTAGCGCTCATGATTTCGCTCTGTTAAAAAATAAATAATGAAAGATTAAGGTTGGACAAATTCGGAGCCGCGGCAAAGGCAACTCCGAATACAGAAAAAAACAGAAATCGGGTTCAAATTAAAAACATCCGCCTCTATTAAAAATACCCGCCTCGGGCATGAACTTCTTCCGGAGAAAGTCCCGCCTGAATCCAGTCTTTGAACTCGTCTTCATTTCGAACAATCGCTTCCGCTCTTTCCAGAACTGCGACGCAGATTCTGCGCGGAACGACAACGGCGCCGTCAATATCGGCAAAAATGAGATCGCCCGGTTTAATGAGCGCGGAACCGACGATAATCGGAACCTGATAGCCGGTCATTTTCGCGCGGGAAAGCGAGCCGTTCGACGTACGGTAACGGCTCCAGATACGGAATTTCTGCGAAAGAATATCGCCGGTATCGCGAATACCGCCGTCGATAATCGCGCCGCGAACTCCGCGCTGCATCGACATTTTCGTCATCACGCCGCCCCAGTGCGAGGCGTGATCGATCCCGTTCGCATTCCAGACGCAAACGGTATTCGGCTTCAGTTCGTCGAGCATTTTTACCCGCAGTTCAAGTTCCCCCGATACGGTCGGATCCGCCGCGGAACGAATGGTAAACGCAAAACCCGCCAAAACCATATCGTCGCGCAACGGCATGATTTCCTCCGGAAGAGCCTGATTCGTGAGGCACATTTCGCGCATGACGTCGTTCACGCATCCCGTGTAGAGCTTTTCGTAACGCGCGATAATCTCTTCCTCCGGAATTGAAAGTTCGCATATATCGACGTCGTCGCGAACATGACGCAGATTCTCTATGTTCATTTTGGACTTG
>CAZWOV010000533.1:0-1909 GCA_964635645.1 uncultured Planctomycetaceae bacterium
GTTTTCCCCGTTTTCACAAATTGGATCATATTTGGAAATCCGCCGTTTTGCGCGGCGTTTTGACGGACGGCGTATGCGGAGGTCTCCGTCGTTATTTCGGGTTGAACTTTTTCTTCACGCTGGATTTCCGAATCAGAACGGTCTTCCAACACGGGGCGGACGGCAAATTTGAGGGATTCTTCTTTTGAGGCGCGGATTGTTTCCGGATCAAGCTTCAAAATGAGAAATTCCCGTCCCGCATACTGGGATAAAACGGGTTTCGAGCCGAGCGTAACCTCAAAGTTACGTAGTTTTTTAGCGCCGCATTTTGTCGCCGCAGCCGCGGTTTCCGGCTTGAGGGAGAGCAATACGATTCCTGATTCCGGAGCGTCCGTCAGGTTCAGACAGAGTTCGTCGGCAGGAAGCCGCGGCGTAAAAAACAGAAAAAACAGAAAACAAAGGTTGAAAATAAACCTGGAAGGAAGGCGATTCATAGTAATCTCCAATGGAAGACGGCAGGATGAAAATTCAAAGATTTTTAAAGCCTCCAAATCCAATAGAGACGGAGGCTTTTGATTTTGCATTCAGTTCAGACGTAAGAGAACTTTCCCGATTTCAGAGAAAGCTCTCTTTTCCGTTGAAAAGATTCGATTACCAGAAGTAAACGTAAAGCGCGATCGTGAGGACCACGACGATGATTCCGCAAACGGCGGCGCCTTTGGACGGAGTCAGATCCATGTCGGACTTCTGGGGCAGTTCCAGAGCTTCTTTACGCGGGAAGAGGAACGTAATGATCGACATCAGAACCCACAAAACGCCGAACGTGACCGCCATGTGATTCAGGTAGTTCATGGATGCGGTTTGCGGCAGGAATTTCAAAACTCCGTAAATCAACGGACTGCAGAGAATCGCCAGACCGCCGACGAATCCCGGAACCCGTTTGGCGCACAGACCGAAGAGGAAGACCGCCAGAATACCGGGGGAAATGTATCCCTGAAATTCCTGAATGTATTTGAACAGTCCGCCGAATTTCGGATTGGCGAGGACGGGTACGAGGAGACAGGCGAAAATCATGAAGACCACGACGCAAATACGTCCCACCAGAACCTGCGTTTTCTGATCGGCGTCTTTCTTGACGTATTCGTTGAAAATATCCATGGTGAAGATCGTTGAAGCCGCGTTAAGCATCGAAGCGAGCGAACTCATGATTGCGCCGAACAAAGCTGCGAGAACGAAACCGGTGACGCCGCTCGGGAATGGCAGGTTGCGGATCAGCAACGGGAACGCCGCGTCGTATTTGTAGCCGATAAGTTCTTTTTCCGTTTTAGCGCCGGCGGTGATTTGGGAGTTGAGAGCCTGAAGGGCCAGCCCGTTCACGAGGTTTTCCGGCATGTCGATTTTCTGTTTGGCATTTTCGTCCGCGACTTTTTTAACGTTTTCAGCCAGTTTCGCATCGAATTCAGCGGCGTCGCTTTTCAGCTGCGTCATGTTGAACTTCGTAATCGCGCATGCCTGATCGAATTTCAGACACGCAAAATCTTTATCAAAGCAGAAAACGGCGTTTTTATTGTCGCCGGTTTCTACGCTTCCCGACGCGAGACGCTCGAACAGCGCGAGAGTGGGCGCGTTGGCCAACTGGTCGATTTCCGCTTCCTTCGCCATGTCTTTATGGTACATGTTGAACGCGAGGATTCCGGGGATGACCACGATGAAGGGAATAAGGAGTTTCATTGCCGCCGCAAATACGATTCCTTTTTGTCCTTCGGCCAGCGAACGGGAGCCAAGAGTTCGCTGCATAATGTACTGATTAAGTCCCCAGTAATAGAAGTTGGGAATCCAGATCCCGAACAGCAGAGTCGTCCAGACGATATTGGGGTCGTTCAGCGGACGGATCATATGAAGTTTGTCGGCGTTGATGGACTGGAACTTC
>CAZWOV010000534.1:0-1874 GCA_964635645.1 uncultured Planctomycetaceae bacterium
AAAGGACATGAGAGCCGCGGTTAACTTTATCGTTTCACGGATTCTTGACCAACTTGGAATCGAAAATAATCTGACGAAGCGATGGCGCGGTCCAGAAGAACCCGAAGAAGAATTTTTCCCAAATGAAAATTTCTTTGAAATGGCGGGGTAAAAAATAGTCGCTCCGCCCCGATTCTCATTTTTTCTGGGGCGGGCAATTTTTCAATCTCGCTTTAAGGGTACCGGCCACGACAAGAATAGCCTCGGCGTCGTTCGTGATTTCGTGGTGAAGCGACGTAATGAAAAACTCGTCGTTTTTCCACGGCAGTCTCGCGCTTTCCAACGAAACGACGCCGTCGGAGAGAGAGCCGCTTTTTTCCGCCTTCATTCGAGCGATAATGTTTACGTACGAGACCCAACAGGCGGGTTTTGTTTCAACCAGCGCATTCCAGAAAGCGGAGTCCTTCTGGAGCGAATCCAGAGCCGTGAGACAGTCCAGAAGTTCCGTATTCCGGATATCCCGGAAGTTTTCCTCTTTGAATCGGTTAAGATTTTCTTCGACAAGCGAAGCTTTTTTTCCAAAAATTCCAGTAATTCCCCGCGTGGTAGAGTTGGCGTACCCGCTTCCCATGCAGGGAGTTCCCATGGTAATGACGCACGAGATTGAAGGATTCGGGCGGGAGTGAAACCAACGGGCCACTTCCCGATTCGTTTCCGGATTTCCGGAAAGTTTATCGGGAGAAACCGACGTAATCAGATTCCAGAAACATTCTCCCGAATCGATTGTCTGAAGAAGCGCGACGAGTCCTCCCATACTATGGCCGACCAAAATCATCCGATCCATGTTCGTGTGTTCCCGGGTTGGGTCCAGATCCTTCCGTAATAATTCCAGATCGTCTCTGAACTGCGTTGCGGAAACCCAGAAAGGCTGACCGTTTGGATAACAGTAAAACCAGAACTGGTAATTTTCGCGAATTTCCGGGATACTGTTCAACGTATTGTACATTTCCATCCAAGTCAACGCGGAAGACCAGAGACCGTGAACCATCACGACCGGTATCTTGTTCGGGTCGTAAGCCTGCGGCATGTAAACGCCCTTGAGCAGACGCGAACCGTCCTCCGTCTTTTTCAAAAGAAAATCAGGATTCAGAAGTCCAATGGTCGCGCCGTCCAGGGCGTTTTTTTTGCTGGTAAGTTCAAAACTGTACGCGAGCGGGGTCGTGTAGTCGATTTCAAGCGGAACGGAAGTACTGCCAACCCGCACGGTGGAACGTTCCATCGTGTCGATAATCTGAAGTTCCGGATTTCCCAGCTCATCAAACCAGAGCAAAGCCGTCATCGGAACGCACATTTCCTGAAAACAGTATTGAAAACCGGATGAATCCGGCCGTTTGTTTTGACGTCGCGCGACCATTGGAACCCCAAGCCCGTATCGCCGATAACGGTTTTTCAGACCGGTAATTTCGAAATCAGACGCAAAGAGAAACATGGAAAAGTCTTCCATCTTCCATTTTCGGCTATGCATTTCAAGAGAAAACGTCTGCGGCGAATCGGGAAGGTCCAGCGTAAAACCGGGAGAAACTCCCAATTGGATTTTACTCCGACCGTCGCCGCAACGGCGGAGAATCTCTTCCGTACTTTCATTGAAGATTCTGCAAATGTTTTGAAACGAAGGGGAATATGGATTTCTTACCGACTTCCAGCGTTCGTCAAAAAGACATCGATAAGCGTTTTGCGCGGCCAGAAGGTACCATTTAGCGGCCTGTTTACCGGAAATTTCCGACGTTATGCGATGATGAGAGAGACGTTTTCCTTCCCAATACGCTACCTCCGCAAGCATTACGACAAATTCAAGATTCGGCGTCTCAAGGAGAAGTTCCTCCAGAGCGTCCACG
>CAZWOV010000535.1:0-1867 GCA_964635645.1 uncultured Planctomycetaceae bacterium
TACTCTGTAGACGCCAATACGCACATTTATCTTGGTTGCAGAAACGACGGCGAACCGGTTACTTTGAACTGATTTGACCGATTTGTTTTCGCGTTTTACGTCGAACGCCGAAACCTTGCCGTTTCGGCGTTTTTTATGGAAATTCATGGGAAATCGTAGAACCCCGGAATTTTAAGTCGTTTTAAAAAGCGATTCTAAAAAAGAAGAGAGAGGGCGATTGGCCGTATTTTAAATAAAATTCTATAAAAAAACGTATTGAGCGTTTTTAACGCCCAATACGAAAAACGAAACGTCTCCGGCGGGGGTCGAACCCACAACCTCTGCCTTCGGAGGGCAGCGCGCTATCCAATTGTGCCACGGAAACATAAATAACTCTCTTATTTTAATCTCTTTTTTCTATTTGTCAAGGGCCTGTATGGAGTTTTTTCATATTTTCGGAAAACTTTTCGGAAAAACTCATTTAAGGTATGTTTCGCAGATCTTAAAATTATGCCGGAAGAAAATTTGTTAAATGTTGGTTAACGCAAAAATCTTGCCCAGATTGCCTGTGTTTCTTTGGAATTTTACCGATTTTATTCTTTTTGACAAAAAATGTTGGAATTAACACTTATTTTACATTCAGGGTAAAAGATAATCAGTGAAAATCTCGATAATAGGAAAAAATAAAAGTTCGATATTGGGAATATTCAGTTTGTGGATTTTCCAATTCAGGAAAGGAATCGCAAGCGGACGACGGCGTGTTTTGTCGGGTCTGCCGAAATATTATTCAGGGATTGATTATGCGTAAACAAAGTTTTCAGATTCGAGGTCTGATTCTTGCTTTTGGTTTTTTAAGTTTCTTTTGTCAGATTTTTAACGCGAGCGGCGTTCTTTACGCGCAGGGCGTCATGTTCCGAGGCGCGGGCGCAGTGAACCAGAGTATGGGCGGCGCGGGGGTTGCGTGTCCTCTTTCGGCGACCGGGGCGCTTTACTGGAATCCAGCGACGATGAGCGCTTTCTCGGGAACAACGGTTGACGTAGATTTAGGGATTGCTTTGGCGGATTCCAGTATCAGTTCTTCGGTGAATACTCCGATGGGAGCGATTGGCGGCGTGGAGACCGGTTCCAGTACGGGCGCCATTCCAATTCCGAACGTTGCCGTTATCCGTAAAAAAGAGGATAGTCCCATTGGTTTCGGTTTTAATTTCGGCGCCGTCGGCGGAGCGAAGACCAACTACGCGTCGACTGCGTGGAATGAAAATCCGATTCTTTCTTCCGGTATGACTCCTCTTGGGCAGGAGTTGGGATACGGTTCGTTGAATTCCAGCGTTCAGCTTCTTCAGATGGGAGCGAGCATGAGTTACGCGGTAAATGAGAAACTGAGTTTTTCTTTGGGGCCGACGATTACCATGGGCGAAATTGACTGCGACCCGCTTTATCTGATTGAAGGACATTCTCATCCCTCGAATGCAATTCACAGTCCGGGCAGCCGGTATATGTGGGGGGCCGGGTTTCTGATTGGCGCTTACTATGACACGCAGGCCGGTTGGGCGTTTGGGGCAAGCTACAGAAGTCAGAACTGGATCGAGCCGATTCGGTTCAATACGTCGGAAGGCGAAAAGCGTCTTAAACTGGATTTACCCGCGGTTCTTTCTTTGGGAGCGAGCTATTACGGTTGGGACCGTTGGGTTTTCGCGTGGGATTTTCGTTATTTCTTTCATGAAAACGCCGGTTTTGATCAGGTCGGTTGGAGCGATATGTTTGCGTTAAGCATGGGAGTCCAGCGCCAAATGACCGATCGTCTTACCCTTCGCGTTGGTTATTCCATGAACGAGAATCAGATCGACAGCGCTTTTACGCGCGCCTGTATTGCCGTTCCATTTTTTCC
>CAZWOV010000536.1:0-1859 GCA_964635645.1 uncultured Planctomycetaceae bacterium
GACGTGAAGCCAATCGTTTGTGGGGATTTTTTTAGGACTGACGGCCGTTCGAACTTTATCGTCCAGAATTTCCGCGCCGCCGCCTGGAATCGTTCGGAGCCCGGCTTTTTGAAGACGCGTCATTACTTCCTCGACCGTAATCCCTTCAAGACGGGCCAGATACCAGATTTCAGTCGCGCTTAAGCCATGAATATTGATCGAAGGAAAACGTTTGCCGATAGCGTTAAACAGATTTTCAAACCAATCCAGGCGTAATTTAGGGTTTAATCCCCCTTGAAGGAGAATCTGGTTTCCGCCGAGAGCAATAGTTTCTTCAATTTTTTGAAACATTTCATCGAGAGAAATGACGTAACCTTCCGGATCGCCGTCGTCGCATGAAAAACCGCAGAAACGGCAGCGGCATTCGCAGATATTCGTGTAGTTGATATTTCGATCAACGTTGAACGTGCGGTAATTTTCCGGATGGAGTCTTCGCGTAACCGCGTCGGCCGCCCGTCCCAGAAGAGCCAGATCCGAACGCCGAAAAAGCTCGAGGGCTTCGGCGGAAGTTAGACGATGCGTTCCTTCTGCGACTGTCTGGAGAAGGCGTTGAAGTTTTTTATTCATTCTTTAGGTAAATTTTCAATTTGGATTTTGTTTTGAAGTCGATTTGAGCGGTCGATTATCATCGAAATTGTTTCACATTCGCGACGTCCTCGATATTTTTGATTTTCTTAATGATGGCTTCCCGTTCCTTTTCCATGGCTTTTGCTCTGCCGCAGGAACACATCATTTTTCGCCGACCGATCAGGTGCGAGAAACCGATAGAAAAAAAGAAAAAGAGGAACGTTGCGACGGAAATTCCCAGAGTAATTAAAATGGTAGTCATCAAAACTCCTTTCTGCGTTTTGGGAAGTGAAATTTTGAAAAATTAATGCTTTTCTGCATTTTTCTTTAAAAAGGGATTGGGGACGATGGGAAACCCAACGCTTAAAGGAATAATATCCTGTCCTTCCTGAATCAGGAAAAGAACCTGAAGTTTTTCCCGTTCGGCTATTTTTTTACCTTCGTCAGGACCGAGAACCATAAATGCGGTGGCCCAGGCGTCTGCCGTCATGCAGTCCGGAGCAAGTACCGAGACGGAAACCAGAGAATGTTCAACCGGCTTTCCGGTACGCGGATCAATGATGTGCGAGCGACGTTTGGCGCCTTCCATTCTGAAATTTCGGTAATCTCCGGAAGTGGCAAGCGATTGGTCGGAAAGTTCAACGGTTCCGAAAAGAAGGTTGGATCCCGGAATGGGCAATTCAATTCCCAGCCGCCAGGGATTTCTTAAGTGATTCGTTCCGGAAGAACGTACTTCGCCGCCGACTTCGACCATAAAATTTTCAAATCCCTGTTTTTTCAGCGCTTCCGCCGCGCAGTCGACGCCGTATCCTTTAGCGATACTGGAGAGGTCGATTCTTAATCCCTCCTTTTTACGCGCAAGAAAAACAGTCTCTGATTTTGGGTTTGAGATCAGTTCGAGAGCCTCGAAACCTATTTGAGATTTAGCATTTCTGATTGCGTCGTCGTCTGGAATATCCGGAATATCCGGGTTATCTCGAGACGGGCCGAATTTCCAAAGATCGACTAACGGCCCAATCGTTACGTCGTACGCGCCGTTTGTTTTTTGAGAAATTTCCAGAGCTTTTTTTAAGACCAGAGCCATTTCGTGAGAAAGCTCAAAATCATCTTCAATTGATTCCTGAGCGTTAATTCGTGAAAGTTCGGTAAATTCCTTCCATGTGGACATTCTGAAATCAACAGCTTTCAGCGCGTCTTCGAGAGTTTTTTGAATTTCCCGGGCTTTCTCCTGGGAAATCGGATTTTTTCTGTCG
>CAZWOV010000537.1:0-1858 GCA_964635645.1 uncultured Planctomycetaceae bacterium
ATATCTTTTCAGAATTCGAGAACGGACAGGCTCTGAAATAATCCCGTCCTCTACCCAACGTTCCGACTCCCGTTCAAGCAACTTCAAACTGGAAACCGCGATTTTCTTTTTCATACTTTCCTCCTGAAATTTGCGAAGAGAGGATCTGAACGTAAAAAAAGAACTGCGAATCATAAAAATTCAACGAAATTCCCCCGCGTTTTTTTATGGACGGGTTTCCCATTATTTTCAATCCGCAGTTCATCAAACGTCCGCCCGGTTTCAGCATTCAAGCCGACGCCGGGACGCGGACGTTCATTTCACATCTTCAAGAGAAACGATACCGCAGTCGATAAACTGTCCGCCTTTCGTTTGGGAACAGCTGATCGCGATCGTATTTTTCCCGGCTTTGAACGCTTTGACCGCTTCTTCCGAAAGCTCGTAAAGCGTATAGTCCGTAACGTATCCTTTCACTTCAAGAACCTTCGCGCCGTTGACGTAAACGACCGCGTCTTCGTCATGGTAAAGCTTCAGCGCGAAATTCTTGCCCTCGACGTCGTTCAATTCAAACGAACGGCGAATCCAGATCTGCGGAGTATTCCACTCGGTTTCAATCGTTACGTTCGGCGGATTGGCGGCGCCCAGATTTTTACCGACTTTCCACGCGGAAACGTCAAAATCGCAGTTCATCCAGTTTTCGGCGGGAGCGTCCGTAGTATAGGACCATTCCTGACCGACTTTCACCACTTCTTTTTCGACCGGGGCCGGTTTGAAGAGACGGGAATTAATTTTCGCCACTTTTTCCCAACCCATCTTGTCGATTTTCCGGTCGTAGCTCATCAAACCGTTGACTTCGACTTCAACGTCCGTCGTCTGAGTATAGACGGCCGCGGAAAGCCCTTTGTCAATCAGCTTACGCAGCGCGATAATCAGATTGGCGTATCGGTTGCGCAGACCTTTGGTATCGGCAAAGGATACGTATCCCCAGTTGCCCTGTTTTTTCCAGGCGTTGTCCGGGCAAGGAAGTCCAAGACCGCCGAATTCGCCAAGGACGCTGGCGCGATCTTCTTCCGGTGGGAACATTCCGGGACCGGGATAATTGTGCATGTCGTGAACGTCGCCGCACGCGCGGTCGGACCATCCGGAAGCGCAGTTGACCAGACGGGTCGGATCAAACTCGCGATTCCACGCAACGACTTTTTCCGTATCGAACTGGCCCCATCCTTCATTAAAGGGAACCCACATCACAATACTCGGAGAATTCTGAAGCGCCGACATAATTTCCGCCCATTCGCGGTAGTAGTTGTCGGACGATTCCTTCGTACGGACGATATCCGGATCTTTCGGTCCGATATAGCGGTCGCCGCTGGGCATATCCTGCCAGACGAGAAGCCCCATCTTGTCGCAGTGATAATAGAAACGGCGCGGCTCAACCTTGACGTGCTTGCGGAGCATGTTGAATCCCATTTTCTGCGTCATCTCCAGGTCGTACACGAGAGCTTCGTCCGTCGGCGCGGCATAGAGACCGTCCGGCCACCAACCCTGATCAAGCGGACCGTACTGGAAAACAAATTTACCGTTAATCATCAGACGGGTAACGCCGTCTTCGGTTTTGCCAAGCGTCGAGGTTCGCATACCAAGGTAACTTTCAACGTAGTCGACGGTCTGCTGATTGACGGAAAGACGATACTTCACCCGGTAGAGGAAGGGCGATTCCGGAGACCAGTATTTGACGTTTTTGACCTGGCCGGCCATGCGGAATTTCCCGTCTTTGACCATCGCGCCGCCGGAATAGAGAGCGACGCCGCTTTCCGGATCAACGACTTCCGCTTCAACGAAAACGGTCGCGTTGGAATCGGCGACTTTAGCGGTTCCCTGA
>CAZWOV010000538.1:0-1852 GCA_964635645.1 uncultured Planctomycetaceae bacterium
AGTTTGGCTTCCATGTCGGCGAGCGGTTTCGCGTCCATTCCCGGCCAACGGCTCCAGTCGTCCACGCAATAATAAATCCAGCGCGTTACGGCGTGAAGCGAACCTTGTTTCCCCTGCTCTCCAAGCAGATCTGCGACGATCGGGAGAGTCGTAATTGCCACGACGTCGGTTTCGTTTGCCAAAGCCCGATTCAATTGACGTGTTAAAAATTTTCGGTTCAACCATCGGTCAAAACGCGATCGAAACCATGGAAACATGATTGGTTGAAGAATCCGCGGTTGGGGAGTAACGTTGGAATTACGGAAGCGATTTCCCTTTTCAACAGATTTTGAGTAAGCGGACGTCATGGAATCCGGGCGGGCGGAAAATCGTTTTACGCTTTCAGGCAGAAACCACGATTTGATTTTCTCAAAACCTCTTCGCAATGTCAAAAGATTGAATCCCGGAGGGCGCGTTCCGATAGTATTGACCCAAAAAACGCGATGTTTTCCGTTTTTCATCAAGCAACGCGTCAGATGCTGGCAACTGGAAGGGTGCCTTGCCCAATCGTCGCTGAAAATTAAAAAAACGGCCATGAGAAATCCTTTGGAAAGTGAAATAGGATGCGAAGTATTGTTGAAGGGTTCAATTTCTTCGGATTATTTCTTTTTTTTGACTGTAGTCAGAAAATGTTCCGTAAGAAAATCGGGAAAATCTGCTTTTTGCCAATCGTCGATATTTCTGAATGAAAATCGGAGGCAGTCGTTTTCGATATTTCTCTCGTTAATTTCCGGTTCAAATCCAAATTCGCTGATTCTTCCTCTCGGGAACAAATTTTTTTCGTTAAAAAGCTCCAGGTAAACGGCGTCGGGGCGTTTTGTCGTCAGCCGCGCCCAAATCTTTTTACTTTCGAGAGGAGTAACGGATACGACGGTTTTATTTTGCCATCCCCACGAGGCGTTAGGAGCGATTTTTTCCAATTCGGCAATAATAGTCTGAATAAGTTCCGGTCTCCAGGCGGGTTTTGTATTGCCAAGAAACCCTTTTGAACTTTCATGCCATTTTCGTCCCATGATTTTCCAGGGTTTTAATTCGCCCGGCGAGTCTTCCGCCTGCTGAACGAGCGAGTTGAAAGATTCCTGAGCCTGTTCGAAAAATGCCCACATTTCGTTGCGGTTAAATTCATTCCAGTAATGAACGCGGAGTTCAATTTCCTGAAATCCTTCTTTGGCGTCAATGACCTGAACTCGCGGCGACGTTCCATAAAGAGGAAGTTCGGGGAACTCGTTCAAAGGGCGTAGATTCAGCGCCGGTACGATTTTTTCACGTTGGAAAGTATTTTTGGCGACGCGGAAACTGAGTTTCAGCAACCATTCGTCGTTTGTGAAAATATGCAGGAACTTGACGGCAGAACGTTGAGACGATGCGATTCGGATGACGTTTCGATCATTCCAGTCCGTTTCGACGCCGTCCATGGAATCGATACGCTCCATGATAGCGTCAAAGATCCTGACGTCCCATTTTCCAGGCGGGGGCGTTGGAATTGGCGAGACGGCGGGGGCCATTTCGCCGTGAGCCGGAACGATTGAACGGCATTGGGAACTTCTTCCCTGAGTATGCCATCGCAGACCGTCGACTTCCCACGGCATTTTGACGGCGACGTTCCATTCCGCCATATTTGCCTCTTCCGTTTGCATTTTTCGGAAAGCTTCAACGTCAAACGGTTTTCGGTCTTCGTATGGATCGTTTTTCAAAACCGGAGTCAGGAATTCTCCAGTCCAGGATATTGGCAACGGCTTGGAAGATTTAATGGATTTTTTGACGGCGGCGGCATATTTTACGAGGTCCTCCGGCGTTCATTCCATAACGAGTT
>CAZWOV010000539.1:0-1826 GCA_964635645.1 uncultured Planctomycetaceae bacterium
CTGCGTCCGCCAACCGCGCGATTTTCGATTGCCGCCCCTTCTGCGACGAATTCCGGGAGGCATTGAACCCATCCTTTCATCGGAGCCTGTTTTTCAGAATAGGGAGCGGCGGTAGAATCCCCCGCCGCAAAAATCGTAACGGTTTGAGGAGCCTGGCGGACGGTCTCGGACCGTTTGATTTTCAAATCCGCGTTCTGTTCCGCGGTGAGCGCGGAGCAAAGAAACATGGGTGAAACGGAACAAAAGAAAACGAAGAAAAAAGCCGTAAAACGAAATTTGGACGTCATGGATTCCATGGGAATTAATTTTCAAAATACGATTTAGCGGGAGAACGCGACATTTCGAAAATTTTTTTCGTTTCATGGACGTCGCGTTCAATCTGCTTCGTCAGGGTTTCTGAATCATTAAAATGGGTCAAACCGCGCAGTCTTTCAAGAAAATCGATTTTCAGATTAGCGGAATAGACGTTGCCGGTGAAATTGAGCAGAAAAACTTCTACTTTGTTTTCCGTTTCAT
Organism: uncultured Planctomycetaceae bacterium; assembly: GCA_964635645.1. GTDB lineage: Bacteria > Planctomycetota > Planctomycetia > Pirellulales > Thermoguttaceae > RGIG3701. The sequence goes on from CAZWOV010000539.1 coordinate 517, forward strand.
GAAACGTAACGTTTGGTCCGATATGCACCGCCGCGGGACGCTGCGTACCGTCCTGAAGACAGGCGCGGCATGCGTAAACTCCGTGAGCGGGGATAATGGTTTGAATTTCTCCAAGATTTGCCGTTGGAAACCCCAGCGTTCGACCGCGGGCAAGGCCGTGAACAACTTTGCCTTCCAGCTGATACGGAGCGGTAAGAAGAGCGTTGGCTTCTCGGATTTGTCCTTCGGATATGCGCTTGCGGATTCTTGAACTTGAAACGGAAGAACCGTTAATCTGGAGAAGATCCCGAACGATTTCCAGTTTTCTGTTTGAATTATTACAGAAATTTTGAAGTAAATCGGTATTTCCGGATCGTTTTTTCCCAAAACTGAAATTTGCTCCTTCGACGATAACCTGAGCGTCAAGAAAGTCGAGAATGACTTTTTGGAAGAAAATATCCGCCGGCCAGTTCAGAATTTTTTCCGTAGGAGCGAAAATCACTTCATCGGCGCCCAGAGCGCGCAAAAGTTCTGCTTTTCGTTTCTGGTTGGTTAGTAACTCCGGAGCCGTATCCTGACATAGCAACTGTTTGGGGTGCGGTGAAAACGTGAAAACGACAGTTGGAAGGCCGTGCGCTTTGAGACGCTGGAGGATGTGCGCGTGACCGCGATGAACGCCGTCGAAGTTCCCAATCGTAACGGCGCATCGCTTTAATTTATCAGGTAAAATATCGGACTCTGGATTCCAGTTCATGATTTAAAAGGCGGTCAATTTCGAAATTTTCATTCAGCTTCATAAATGACGATGGAGTTTAACGCCGTTTTATCCGCGGCTTCAGAGAAAAGGACGAGGCGTTCTCCGGATGAAACGAGTTTTTCGGAATGAAGCAGTTTCAGAGCGAAATCCATAATGCTCTGATTATTTGTGGATTTGGGAGATTCAACGGAGACGACCCCCCAGTCGAGGCACATTTTCCGGAGCGTTTTTTCAGACGGCGTAAAGGCCAGAATCCGCGTGGAGCAACGGTTGGCGGAGAGACACATTGCGCTGTCGCCGGTTTCGGTTACGGTTACGATAAATTTGGCTTTGAGTTGTTCCGCCAGATCGCAAACGTTTTTGGCAAGTATCTCCAGAACCGGATCGAAAACGTTGGACGTTGGGAGCAAGCGGTAATCTTTTGAGCTGACCGCCTCTTCGGTACTCAGCGCGATGCGGTGCATCATGCGAACGGTTTCAACCGGAAATTCTCCAACGGCGCTTTCGCCGGAAAGCATAACCGCGTCGGCGCCGTCAAGGATTGCGTTAGCTACGTCGGAGACTTCCGCGCGGG
>CAZWOV010000540.1:0-1814 GCA_964635645.1 uncultured Planctomycetaceae bacterium
GTCTGAACCGCATAGAGCGCGCTTTGTTCTTCGCTCCACGCTTTTCCATGTCCTCCGGGTCTGCTCATATTGCAGACGAGAATTTCCGGAACGGCCAGCCGCGCTTTTGCGATTTCTTCAAGGGAGGCCGCGAGAAAAGCCTGATGCAGTCGCCCTTTGCTTTTAAGGATTTGGGCGACGTCGACAGCGACGCCGGGGCCGCAGTGAACGTTGATCCAAATCCCGTTTGTTGGAATACAATCGACGGCTTCCTGGAACGTTGGAACTTTAACGCCTGCGAATTTTGGATCTTTTTTAATTCCGGCGTCTAACGCGCGGATTTCCGCGAACGTAAGTTCGGAAATCGTTCCGGTTCCATTTGTCGTTCTGTCGACGGTTCCATCGTGCATAACGACCAGCTCGCCGGTACGGCAGCGTTTCACGTCCATTTCAACCATTTGAGCGCCTTTTTCAGCGGCGCTTTGGAATGCCGGAACCGTATTTTCAGGAAAACTTGCGTTATCTCCTCGATGCGCACAAAGGCCGCGTGTCGGCATGGTTTCCTCCGCAGAAACCGGAATCAGGATCGAAACGGCCCAAAAAGAAAGGAGCAGACGGGATAAAACAAAAAAATATCCGGTAGAAGTCGTTTGTTTCATGACGGTTTGGGGGATTAAGGGGAATTGGAACAGGGGATTAAATTGAAGAAAGGTCCGGAAATGGATTCTTCAGGAGCGCGGTATTTGACGGAGACGCAATTTTGTTGGGCCGACGAACTTTGAGTTTACCGCGGTTGAAAACCAGACGGGAAAAAGAGCGCCTAGGTAAAGGGATCCGCCGCAAAGCGGATCCGATCTTTACCCCGTTTTATTTTATTCTTTTTTAAGGAAAATGTTTTTGAATTGAACTTTCATCGGCGGACCGACATGAAGTTGGAGACCAATCAGGCCGGAAGCGCGGGCGACGTCGTCTTCGTCGATGATTTCCGAAACCTTAACGCCGTTAATATACTGCGAACAAACGTTTCCTTTTGCGACGATTCGGTAAGTGTTCCATCCATTGAGATCAATGTGAGAAAGAATTTCATTGGAATCTCCGACGTTGCCAGTGACGACGGGTTTACCGTCTTTGCCGATAGTGGTTTGCTGGCCGCGTTGGGCAAGAATACCGCGAAAACCTTCGCCGTAGACGATCCCCATGTAGGGTTTTCCCGCAATATCCGCCTGGTATCCGCCCATGCTCCACGGCTTTCCAGAATTCATGAACGCGCGGTACTGGACTCCTGAATTGTGATTGAAGAGGCGAAAGTCAATGAGAAGTTCAAAATCGGCGACTTCGCCGTTTTTCCAGACCAGGAACGTATTGTATTTAATCGGCGTTTCCGGGGTTGAGATTCCGGTAATGCAGCCGTCCTGAACGGACCAGAACGACGGATCTCCATCCCATCCTTCAAGCGTTTTGCCGTTGAAAATAGAAACGAATCCGCCGGGAACCGGTTTGTCCGCCGGTATTTCCTGGGCGGGTGCGGACAGCGGCGAATTTACGAACAGTCCCCAAAAAATAAGAAGTTTTGCGGACATGGAGAACAGAGTGCGTTTCATGTTTTTCCTTTCGAATCTGAATTGAATTAATTTAAAGGGTGGGCGGATATTATTCGACTGACGATTTTCCGAACGGCGGGAATTATTCAGACGACCAATCCATTTCTTTTATTTTACTTTTCCCAGTTTTTTTTTCAAGTAGTAAAGGAGAATTTTTCGTAATTTTTTCTGGATTTTCGTTTTATTGAAAAGGGTTGCGTCCGACCGTAAAATTTTTGCGTTTAATTAGGCTTT
>CAZWOV010000541.1:0-1795 GCA_964635645.1 uncultured Planctomycetaceae bacterium
GAAACCTTCCTGCGTCGGTTTGTTGTAGTACGGCGCGACAACCAGAGCGGCGTCGGCGCCAGTACTTTGAGCCCATCGGGTTAAACGAAGCGCCTCGTTTGTGCAGTTGGAACCTGTGCCGGGCATTACCTTGCACCGACCGGCGGCCGCGCGAACAACGGTAGTGATGACCATTTCGTGTTCTTCATGGGAAAGAGTAGGGGATTCGCCGGTTGTTCCAACAGGAACCAGACACGCGACTCCGGAACGAATCAGGAATTCAGTATTTCGCTCCAACGTTTCGTAATCGACTTTATCGTTTTTAAAGGGTGTGATCATCGCGATTGAAAGACCAGCATATTCATCTGCGCGCGTTTTCATGAAAATCTCTTCCTTTGAATCGAATTAAACCGGGCGACGGCCGTTCCGGACGGGAACCAACGGCAGTCTCTAACCATACGCAAATTTCAATTATAGCGCGTTGCGGTATGCTTTCAAGGGGGGAGGGGAAAAACAATTTGAAAAACTTCCAGAATCTTTTTGCCGTTTGTCTGTTTTATTGATTGGAAAGCGGAATTTTTCGTTTAAAATCAAAAAAGGGCAAATTCCCCCCTTCATTTTTCATTTTTTTTTGCTATATTAAAGAGGTAATACGAATCCGAGGCAGATTTAATTCTGTCTTTCCCGCCTTTTTCAGAAAGGAATTTCAAATGAGAAAAAAAGTCCTCTCCATTTTGGCGTTCGCCGTTCTGTTCGTCGGTTTTCAGTCGTTTTCAATTTTTGCGGAAGACGTTTCCAAAGAACCCAGTTTCTGGACGCTCGAAGGCAAAACGCTTGACGATTTTGACTGCTGGCTTCTGGACGGCGGGAAAAAAGAAAACGTTTTCCGAATAGAAGACGGGATTCTCAAGGTTGCCGGTACGCCGTTCGGCTGGCTTTCGCCGAAAGGGGAAAAGTTTCGCAATTTTATTTTGAGCGCCGAAGTGCGTTATCCGACGGATAACGATAAAGCGAACAGCGGTTTTTTCCTCCGCATTACGGATACTCCGGATCGTCCGGAACCGCTTTTTCTTCCGCCGTGTATTGAATGTCAGCTCCTGACGCAGAATATCGGGCACCTGTTTGGTTTTCACGGTCACGCTCTCATTGGCGCGAAAGACCGTTATTCTTATCGGGCGCGCGGCGAAAAAGACGGTAAAGTTATCGCGGAACTTCATAAACTGACAAACTTTCGTAATGCGCAGAAGTCCGGTATCGAAGAGTGGAATCGCGTGGTAATAGTTTGTTATGAAGACGCGGTTGGCGTTTTGGTGAATGAGAAACCGGTCAACTGGGCCTGCGGCGCCACGAACGTTGCCGGCGGCGTTGGTTTTCAGTCGGAAGGCGGAGAAGTTTGGTTTCGCAATGTAAATATCAGCGAATTGGAATGATTCGTAAAAGTAAAAAAAGAAAAGCCTTTCCGAGTCGGGAAGGCTTTTTTTGCGGAGAGTCGCGGTCTTCAAACGTAAATTTTCTGTACGGCGCATCCGGCGTTTTTCATGACCTGAACGAGTTTTTGGTACGTCGGTTCGTCGGGATACGTTCCAACGACGGCTCCGCCGCTGCCGGCGAATTTTGCGGAGACTCCGATAGACCTGGCCGTTTCAACCATTTCGATCTGTCCTTTTGCGATTCGGCAAATTTTTCGGCGAAGATCAAAGTTTGCGTTCATCAGCTCTCCAAGTCGTTCCCAATTTTGGTTTTCGATTGCAATTCGGCCCAATTCCGTTAATTCTGCAAAACGTTTGATGGCTTCATGACCTTCGGGAACGCCGTC
>CAZWOV010000542.1:0-1787 GCA_964635645.1 uncultured Planctomycetaceae bacterium
CTCCTCGGCCTGTTTCGGAAAGAAAGATTTCGCATGCGAATATTCCGGCTGAAGCGACTGAGGTTACGCCGGAAATGCTTGGAATGACTCCAGAGGAGTTTCAAAATGCGGACGTTCAGGTCCTTTCCGATACGGTTTGGGACGCGTCCATTCGTGGAAATGAAACTTCCGTTCTGAAAACGGAAACGTCCTGGCAGAAAACGCTTCCAGAGGCTCTTCCTCCGATTGTCGTTCAGCAGAAGTAACGTCGTATCCGGGCGGAAAAGTTTAATCGGCTTAATTTGTCGGTATTCGTAAAACGCGAAAACCGGATTGAAAAACGGAATCATTTCAAATTTGACGCAACGGCGGGCACGGCATGAAGAAACGCCGTGCTTTTTTTAACTGTTCGCGCCGTAAGATTGATTTAATTGAGAGGTTTGCCGTCCAGAATGAGGTTCATTCTTTTAGCCTGTTCTTCCTGTGAAATGAAACCGCCGTCTAATTCTACGGTGACCCAGGTATTGAAGTTAAAGTCGATCATTTTTTGACGTATTTTAAGCCAGTCGACGGAACCTTCCATAATCGGTACGAATTTTCCGCCGCGCCCGTCGTCGTTCAATTTGAAATCTTTCAGATGAATTCGCGCGATTTTTCCGTCTAAATGGTCAAACCAGTCTTCGGGATTCGGGTAGTATTTCACATTGTTTCCGATATCGAAGTAGGCCTGGACCCATGGCGAGTTGAAAGATTTGATGAAGTTTGCGGCGAAAGCCGGATGAACCCACATATTATTCCAGACGTTTTCCAGAGCGATAACTACTCCGTATTTTTCAGCCGCCGGCATGAGGGTTTCGACGAGTTTTCTTGCGTTTTCCATCTGTTTATTGTGTTCCGCAATATAGTTCGCGTACGGGGCGTTGTCTCCGTCGACCACTTCAATAAGCCGGTTGGTTTTTTCGTCGAATTGCAGGCAAAATTCCCAGGGTTGAGGAATCTGAACGCCGGAGACGCGTCCCGGGACTACCAGCGCCGCCGTCGCTCCGAGTTCGGCCGCCGCGGCAAGACGTTCCACGGAGCCGCCGCCCATAACGGAATGAATATGGAAATCCTGTTTTTCCGCTTCTTTTCGAATTTCTCTAGCCTTACTCAACTCGATGGGTCCGCGAACTTCCATGCCGTCGAGACCGATTGACTTCATTCTGGCGACGTCCGCCGCGTCCGGCAGTTTGTCGATGACGGCTTTTCCAGGACGAACGGTAAAATCAGAAGCTGTTTTGGAAGCTGTTTCCGCTCCCCATGCTTTTTGAGCGGGCGCGGTTCTCAAAGTTGAAACTGCGGCGGCTGTTGAAACTGCGAGAGCTGTTTCACGAAGAAAACGACGTCGATTTATCATTGGGAAGGATCTCCTTTCGGAAAGGGGGATAAAAAGGATGAAAGACGTTTTCAGAAAAGAATTAAAACGTAATTCTCTCCCGTTATTTTAACATTTGAAATATATTTCGTAAAGGGTTTTCTGCGGATTCCATGGGATTTTTTCAAAATTTCCGGAAAAACTTTTCCAATCCATTTTTTTCAGGAAAAAAAGGAAAAAAAACGAAACTTCTTTTTCTTTTTTCGCGTATTCTTTTTTTCTTCTTGACGAATTGCTGTTTACGTGTTAAAATAATTAACGGTATTGAGGGAAAAGAGATTTTCCGGCGTTAGTTTGGCAAACCGTCTTAGATTTGGATAAACGTGATGAAGTGTCGTTTGTTTTTTCAGGCCCGTTTGGGAATCTTTCTGATTTTTCTTTTTCCGGGCGTTTT
>CAZWOV010000543.1:0-1784 GCA_964635645.1 uncultured Planctomycetaceae bacterium
ACTTCCTTTCTCTGAATTATTTGATGAAATTTCTCAAAAAAACGAGTTGAAACGGTCCAACATGGCGGACCAACCCTTGATTTCTTTTGATATTAAGGTAAAATAAAAGAAAATTTGATTTGCAATGAAATTCTCTTATTGAATTTATCGTCAAATTTTACCTGTTTGTTGAGCTTTTACAGAAATTTATTTCCTGAATTTTATGAGCAGTTCCATTAAGAGAAATCCGACGCGGGAAATTCGGATTGGTTCGATATTCATAGGCGGCGGTCATCCTTTGGCGGTTCAGACAATGTGCGCGACGAAAACGCAGGACGTTGACGCGACGTTTGCGCAGGTCGTTCAGCTTACGGAAGCCGGCGCCAAAATCGTGCGCGTTGCGTGCGATTCGGAGAACGACGCGGCTGCGCTCGAGGAGGTCGCTGGAAAAATCCGGCTTCTTGCTCCCGAGTTGCGCGAGAAAATTAATATTTCGGTTGATCTTCAGGAAAACTATCGAATAGCGGAACGGATCGCGCCGTTTGTAGCGAAAATTCGGTATAATCCGGGGCATCTTCATCATGCGGAACGCGGGATTTCATGGCGGGAGAAGGTTCGCTGGCTGGTTGAAGTCGCGCGAAACCACGACGTAGCGTTGCGGATCGGCATTAATTGCGGTTCGATTGATCCGACGAAAAAAGCGGAGGAAAATCCAGTTTTTGCGAGCGCTCTTGAGCATGTCGAATGGATGAAAGAGCTTGATTTTAATCGATTTTGCGTTTCCCTGAAGGATTCCGACCCCACGAATGTCCTTGAGATTAATCGACGTTTTGCGAAGCTTTATCCAGAGATTCCTCTTCATCTTGGCGTGACGGAAGCGGGAACGCCCCCGGTTGGAATTGCGAAGAGTCGGGCGGCGCTTGAACCTCTTCTTTTCGAGGGAATCGGCGATACTCTCCGGATTTCTCTGACCGTTCCCAACGAACGGAAAACGGAAGAAGTGGAGGCGGGTTTGGCTTTGATTCGCGACGTTGCGGAAGGAAGGCGGACCGCGGCGGGAGAATGGAAATGCGACGGGCTGAATATCGTCAGTTGTCCCAGTTGCTCGCGGGTCCAGAACGGGCGTTTTGTCGAATTGGCGTCGCAGGTTCATGAAATGACGCGGTACGCGCAGAAGTATCCGCTGACGATTGCCGTAATGGGATGCCGCGTTAACGGACCCGGTGAAACGGATCACGCGGACCTTGGACTCTGGTGCGGTCCGGAATGCGTCAATCTTAAGCGCCGCGGCGTTTTGCTGGGAAGTTTTCCGTATGACGAGATACTTGGGAAACTTAAGGAACAGTTGGATCGTCTGATTGAGGACGCTGACTGATTTCGAACGTTAAGCGTTTTTGGACGCTGACCGATTTCGGACGTTGTTTAAAAATAGAGGAATTTGAATACTTTGAACGGTTTCAGACGGGGATGAAAACGTCGCTCCGTCTGATTCAATGGGACGCTCTCGGACGAACGAACCGGCGGAGAAGACGTGCCGAAGATTTTGGTTATTTGTCGGAGGAGTTGCGCCGAAGGTTTTGGTTATTTGGCGCGAAAGGCGGCGTCCGGCTTATTTTACCGTTTAAAAACGCTATGAATTTCTGTTTGAATACTTTTCAATTAAGGAGAATACGATGAATAAAGAAGAACTGAAAGCGGCTGCGCTTCAGTACCATGCGGAGCCTGCTCCGGGTAAAATTTCCGTTTGCACGACGAAACCGTGTCTGACGGCGGACGAACTTTCGCTTGCCTATACTCCGGGCGTG
>CAZWOV010000544.1:0-1780 GCA_964635645.1 uncultured Planctomycetaceae bacterium
TATGTGAAACAGGCGGAAACCATGGAAGAAATTTAGACTTTTTTACGAAAAAAACCGTTAAAACTATTTACGAATTTACGAAATTTGATATAATAAGCGAAATTTAGCGTTTTCCAGAATACTGGAAATATGAAACTTTTTCTGTTGAACCTCAAGGATCAAATCGATGACCAAAACGACGAGTAACATTATTGCCGAATTACGGTGGCGCAAACAGATTTTTCAGACCACAGACGACGCCAATATCGAAAACTGGCTGATGGAAAAACCGCGCGCCCTCTACGCTGGATTTGATCCTACCGCGGACAGCCTCCACGTCGGGCATCTGATGGCCCTGATGATCCTACGCCGATTCCAGAAAGCGGGACACCGCCCAATCGCTCTGGTCGGCGGCGCAACCGGCATGATCGGCGACCCAAGCGGAAAAAGCGCCGAAAGAAAACAGCTCTCCCCCGAAACCGTCGCGCATAATGTCGAATGCATCAAAAAACAGGTCGGGCGTTTCCTCGACTTTGGAAGCGGTCCGAACGACGCCCTTCTCGTGAATAATTACGACTGGCTCGCAAACAAAACTTTCATTGAATTTTTACGCGATATCGGAAAATGTTTCCCCGTAAACGTCATGCTCTCGAAAGACTCCGTGAAATCAAGACTTGAACGCGAAAACGGTCTGAGTTACACCGAATTCAGCTACATGCTCCTGCAATCCTACGATTTTGTTCACCTTTACCGCGAATTTGGCTGCGAACTCCAGGTCGGAGGAAGCGATCAGTGGGGAAACATCACGACGGGAATCGACCTTGCCCGCCGCATGGAGGGAATTCAGCTTTATGGAATGACGGCTCCTCTGCTCACAAAATCCGACGGGCAGAAAATGGGAAAAACCGAATCCGGCGCCCTCTGGCTCGACGCGGAAAAATGCTCTCCCTACCAGTTCTACCAGTACTGGATGAATATCGAAGATTCGGAAGTTCTCAAGCTCCTTTCTCTCATGACCGACCTGACTCGGGAAGAAGTGGAGGAAATCGTCGCCGCTCACTCCGCCGCTCCGGAAAAACGTTTTGGACAGCGCAGAGCCGCCGAAGAAATCACCCGGCTGGTCCATGGAGACGAAGGGCTCGCCGCCGCGCAGAAAGCTACGGAAATCTTTTTCGGCGCGGAAATCAAAGACCTGAAAGACGATCAGCTCCGCTCCATATTTAAAGACGTCCCCTCCGCGGAATTTACCCGCGCGGAACTTGAAGAAGGAATCGGTTTGGGCGACGCGCTCCTCAAAGCGGGACTCGCAAAAACAAAATCGGACGTCCGACGCGCCTCCGAACAGGGCGGCCTCTACGTAAACAATCAGCGTTACGCCGACGTCAGACAGCCTTTAACCGCCGAAAATCTTGCCGGAGAAAGCACCATCGTTCTCCGTATGGGCAAGAAAAAGTACGCCTTGGTTATCGTAAAATAATCCTTAAATCCTCGATTAAACAAATGAAATTCCGGTCGCGCATTCGCTTCGCCCGGAATTTTTCATTTTAAACCTGCCGCAAAAATACTCCTGCTCGATTTTGTTTTTCCAATATCGCTTCACGCCTCTTGACTTTTTTTATTCTCTCCTTTAAAATAAACTTAACTCGACGCAAGTTGAAAACCGCGCCGTACTTTCCAATTCAACTCTCGAACAATTTCGACTTTGCGGCGAGTCCAACCTTCAACCTTCCTTTCCATCGCCGTTTTCAAGGAGAAACACATGCCAAAATCCACTTTCCTCCCGCGCCTTGCGCTCTGTCTC
>CAZWOV010000545.1:0-1778 GCA_964635645.1 uncultured Planctomycetaceae bacterium
ATTTAAAATTAAGATGAAAATCGATTTTCATTTTAAGTCGTTTTCGGCGCTGAAACCCATTTTCAGAATATGCCTTTTTAATTTTATCTAATTTAGTGGACAAAAAAATATTTGTCAATGGGGGACTGTGAAAATTTTCATGGTCTTTTGGTTGGGGGTAAATAAGTAATTTGGGTAAAATAATAAAGGAAAAAATTACAAAAAAACAAAAATATTTTAAGGAAAATCGAAAAAATAGTAAAAAAAGAGATGAAAGACCCTTGAAATAATCTCAAAAAGCGCTATAATCTGATTTCTTATGGTATATTTGGTACTTTGAATAGGAAGAATATTATGAAAGTCCGTGCCAGTGTTAAACGTATCTGCGAAGACTGCAAGGTGATTCGTCGCCAGGGAGTTGTTCGCGTCATTTGTAAAAACCCACGTCATAAGCAGCGTCAGGGTTGATTTTTTGTTAGTTTTGATGTTTGGTGCTTAAAGCTGTTTTTCTGAAGATTTGGATAAGTGTTCGAAAATTTAGAAAGACGGACTGGCCAGAGTAAGCGTCAAAGAGAAGTGTACTTGGATTTATCAGGAGGGCTTCATGCCTCGTTTGTTAGGTGTTGATATTCCGAACGATCGCCCTGCAGCGTATTCGTTGACGTATCTTTACGGAATTGGCTTGAAAACCGCATTGGATTTGTGTCGTGCCGTTGGCGTTGATCCGACGATTAAGGCTCGCGAGATGACTGAAAAGCAGGTTGCAGAATTGGCGGCTTTGCTTGATAGCGATGATTTTGTGGTTGAAGGTCACCTTCGCCGTACGGTCGCCCAGAATATTGCGCGACTGAAGGAAATTGCGTGCTATCGCGGTCTCCGTCATCGCCGCGGTCTTCCGGTTCGCGGACAGCGTACCAAGACGAATGCGCGTACCCGTAAAGGTCCTGCGAAAACTGTTGCTGGTAAAAAGGGCGTTAAGGATATGCGTTAATCGTATCCTGTCGTGTCGAGATCGGCGTCGGATGGTCCGTATGCCGGTGTAGCGTATCAAGAAAATCAATCAGTTTTCCGAGTTTTTCAGAAATCGGAAATCTGAAAAAAGTTAGGAGTGTCCCAAGTGGCGAAGGCAAAAAAAAGAAAAGTCCGTCGCAATGTAACGAGTGGAATCGTCCACATCAAAGCGACGTTCAATAACACAATCGTTACGATTACCGATACCAAAGGCGATACCTTGTGCTGGTCCAGCGCCGGTAATAATGGTTTTAAAGGTAGCCGTCAAAGTACTCCGTTTGCAGGTCAGCTTGCCGCGCAGACTGCCGCTGAAAAAGCGGTTAAATCCGGTCTGAAGGAAGTCGACGTTCGCGTTAAAGGACCGGGAAGCGGTCGTGAAAGCGCAATTAATGCTTTGGAAGCCGCGGGTTTGACCGTGAAAACAATTGAAGACGTCACCCCGTTGCCCCACAACGGTTGCCGTCCCAAGAAACGTCGTCGTGTCTGATTGCACAATTTTTTATCCATAACTATTTAAGAAAGAATATTTCGCCAGGAGAATTTGAATGCTTAAGCGAATGCGATGGCGTGGACTGGAGTTGCCCAGTCTGGTTTCATGCGACAAAGAGACTTTGACGGATCGTTATGGCAAATTTGTCGCCGAGCCGTTTGAACGCGGTTTCGGTACGACGGTCGGAAACAGCCTTCGCCGAATTCTTCTTTCCAGTCTGGAAGGAAGTGCGGTTACGCAGATGAAGCTGCAGGGAGTTTCCCATGAATTCACTACTCTTGAAGGCGTCCTGGAAGAT
>CAZWOV010000546.1:0-1338 GCA_964635645.1 uncultured Planctomycetaceae bacterium
CTTTCCGTCTTTATTTCAGGCGCACTGGTCGGGTGCGGCAAAAAAGCGGAGTCAATTCCAACATCAAGATTAGACTTTCTTGAAATCGAAGTATCCGAACTGGAACAACAAATTCAAAAATCAGAAGCGGAATATCTTGAAGAACGCGCAAAGTTGGAAAAAGCTAAAGATACGAACGGAGTACGAGCTCTTGACGCGATAAATCGCGAACGTCTCCAAAACGAAAAGAAAATTCTTAAAATGCAGCAGAAAGAGCTGGAAAAACTTCGTAAAAACGAAAAATAAAGGGCGTTTTCTAAATAAAAAGGAGGTTTGAATACCTCCTTTAATTTTATCGTTTTTATTTTCTAAATTTTCTCAAAAGATAAAGAAATCTCTTCAAATCAAACGGGAGAGGCGCCTCTATCTTCATCTTCTCACCCGTTTTCGGATGCTGAAACTCTATCTGTCGGGCATGAAGAGCCTGCCGTTCAAGAATCAGCGTATTAGGAGAAACCGATTTCCAGTCCTGATTTTCATAATCGTCCGCCTCTGACGACAATGGAATCGATTCGTCAAGACTCGGCAAAGAACGATCCCGACGTAATTCTCCCAAAAGAAGACGCGGATGCGTACTATAGAGCAAATCGCCGGCAATCGGACATCCGATGTGCGCCAGATGAAGGCGGATCTGGTGCGTACGCCCCGTTTTAGGAAAACATCGGAATGCCGTAAATCCATCAAAACGCTCGTCCGTTTCATAAAATGTCCGCGCGTTTTTGGCTCCCGGATCGTCAAAACGAATCATTTTTTTCTCGCGTTGACCTCCAGAATGATCGCCAATCGGAGCGTCAATCCAGTCGCAATCACGAATCGGACGACCGTAGGAAATGGCAAAATACTGTTTCTGAACCTGCCGTTGCTCAAATTGGGCGGCAAGTTTGGCATGAGCAACATCGTTTCGCGCAACAAGGATTACGCCGCTGGTATCGCGATCCAATCGATGAACGATACCTGGACGCTGGGGACCTCCGGCCTGACTCAAATCGTCGCCGTAGCGAAACTGAAGAGCGCTGGTCAACGTTCCGCTCCAATGACCTCGAGCAGGATGAACGACCATTCCCGGCGGTTTATTTACGGCGACAATCCAATCGTCCTCATACAAAATATCAAGCGGAATATCTTCGGAATAGGGGCATTCGCGCGGAAGCTCCGGGAGCGTAATACGAACCGACTGCCCCGGATTCAGTTTGTACGCCGGTTTGGCCGTTTTGCCATCCACAAAAACATTACCGTCGGTAATCGCATTCCGCATCAAAACTCGACTAAAATCCGGGAAATGACTAACGAGAAATTTGT
>CAZWOV010000546.1:1348-1774 GCA_964635645.1 uncultured Planctomycetaceae bacterium
CCGCCGCCCCGATTCTCCAAGAGAAACCTGAACGGTATGGACCCCGCTCGGAATCGAAGAACAGGAAAAAGATGAAGATAAATCCGACGGAGAAATCTCTTCATTATTTTCATCTGAAGTCGCCTGACCGTCCGCATCGAAATTCAAATCGTCGTCAAAATCGAGTTGAAAACCGTTTTCACGGGAAACGAAAGCGGAATGAACGGATTCTTCCTGAGGATTATTTCTACTCGGCATAAACTCAATTCCTGGCGAAATCAAAACATAAAAAAAGCGCCGCTCCAAATGCAGCGCTTCGAATTTTCAAATAAAATCACTGAGCCGGGGCGGCTTCGGGAGCAGGTGCGGCTTCAGGCGCGGGGGCGGTTTCGGGAGCAGGTGCGGCTTCGGGGGCCGGGGCAACTTCAAGAGCAGGTGCGGCTTCGG
>CAZWOV010000547.1:0-1772 GCA_964635645.1 uncultured Planctomycetaceae bacterium
CTCCGCTCCGCATTTGGGGCAGACGCCCTTGACGAACCTGTCGGCCAGGAACGTTCCAACCTGCGTATCGAAAAGCTGGGAGACCTTTTTCTCATGAACGTATCCGGACCGACGCAGCGCCGACCAGATTTCGCAGCAGGTTTCGTAGTTTTCAGGCGCGTTCGTACTGCCGTAATTGTCGAACTGAATATCCATTCCAGTGAAGGAAGCAAGATGCTGCTCGCGAACTCTGGCAATAAGCTCTTCGGGAGAGATTCCCTCTTTGTTGGCGCGGATCATGATGGCCGTCCCGTGCGTATCGTCCGCGCAAATATAGATACAGCGGTTTCCTCGAAGACGCTGGGCGCGCACCCAGATATCCGTCTGAATATATTCAACGAGATGTCCGATATGAATTGGACCGTTTGCGTACGGCAAAGCGCTCGTGACCAGGATTTTTCTCATTCGACTTCCTCCAGGAGTAAATTTGAGACCTGAAAAACTTTATTCTCTAATTATACGCAATTTTAAAAAACGTTCAACCCCCACTTGCGCTATTTCTGAAAAAAGCGGCTACGACGCGCCCAAAGATTAAATTTCAGCTTAAAAAAAGAAAAGCAAAGAAAGAAGCCCCCCCAAAAAAAGAAAGGGGAATCGTTTTCGGCAATTCCCCTTTTCCCTTTTCAAGTCGTCGTCCAATAAACTCAACGGTAAATCGCCGTCGCCTGCTGGAGCAGATCCAACCCGGACTCTTCGCTTTTCAGCTGACAGCGAATCGGATAATTTCCTTTATCCCGAACTTCCGCCTGAACGCGAAACGTTTGCGTTGTTCCAGGAAGAAACTCCGGCACTCGAAAGCGCACAATCCCTTCTTCCATCAAATCAGGAGACGTTTCGGCCGACAACGGTTCAAGCCCATCGGCAAAAAAAACAAAAAGTTCCGCGTCTGAAATTGTTTTGTTTCCGGTGTTTTTCAGCCGAACTTCATAAAAAGCATTTTCCGAAACGCTCAAAACTCTGCGCGGCAACGCCAGCTCCATCTGAACGTTGGCTATCCCCGACGCATGAAAACGAAATTCGTTTTCCGCCAGTTTCGTTGAATTGATCTGGCAATGAACCGGTATGACAATTTCGCCTTCGTCCTTCGGCAAAAGCGCTAAAACAAAATTTACCGTCTCTTTCTCTGGAATTTCGTCTAAATAGAAAACCATGTATCCCGCGCCGTTCATTTCGTAGCGAGTCTCCGGCAAAACGGCGTCGATTGCCGTATTCGCAGGAAGCTCTACGCAGAATTTCACATTTCTGGCCGCGGAATTTCCACGATTTACGATTCGAATCGGAAGAGACGTTTTCATCCCGGCAAATGCGGACGACGGCTCGTCCGCCTCAACGTTCAGATCGACAAAATTAACTTTGAGGACGTTTTCTACCTGAGCGTAAACCCGATTCTTAATCAAAGCGGAGGCCTGGAGACGAATCGGTTCGCGGACGACCGGACGAACGGAAACGGTAAAGGTCTGCTCTTCGCCGGGAAGAAGCGAGGGGATTTCCTGAAGGAAACTGTCTTCCTCGGCGCAGCCTTCCGCCTGAAGTTTCACCATGATTTTTTTCACAAGGCAATTCCCCGTATTTTTCAGCAGAATTCGAACCGGAAAATCCGTATTTTCCGGCACGGATTTTTCTGTAAATATCTGCATCTCAAGTTCAGGACGCTCCGCAATAATCGTTTCAATATTTTCCAATCTCCGATTGCTCCAGGACGCCTGGAAATCTGAAGTTGCGCTTTCAATGGG
>CAZWOV010000548.1:0-1761 GCA_964635645.1 uncultured Planctomycetaceae bacterium
ATCTGCTTCCACTGCGAACGAAGCAAATGGTTAAATTGCGTTGGGATTCGAACGAAAAGGGATTGTTTCGTCGGAACGATATTGATTATATCGCGGAACCAGAGACCGTGCGAGACCATACTTAAAGTTGAATTGAGCGGATCGCGTTCGAGAAGGAAAATGTCGTATGCGGAGCTGAAGGCCTTCAAGTCCTTGTCCGGGATAACGATATTCGGCCGTTGAGGAAGGATCGATTCGGGAATCTGGCGGAGTAATTCGGTTTGACGGCAAGCTAAATCCACGGCGGTTTGAATTTTTCCAGAGAGGAACGACGCGTCCGAAGCGGGCGCGGTCCGGTTTTGTTTTCGGGAGTTAAGAACACGCTGGACGTCGTTAAAATTCGGAGTTTTGCCGAGATCCCACGCTAACACGCGATTCAGGAAGAAATTGGAAAGCTGTTTTTTATTTACGATTTCGTCGGGATCCGCGTCAATGTTTTCCAGATTGACGGGAGGAGGGCAGATGAACCAGATATTCAGGAGCGCGGCTTCCGCCTCCATTTGGCGGGTCGGAGGAGTGGTAAGCCAAATCGTATTGAATCCGAGGGAGGCAAGAAATTCAAGAGGTTCTCCGTTGTGACGGATTGCCCGTACGAAGATTGGCGTCTGGTTAATCCTTAAGACGTTGCGATTTAATCGGATATCGTTATTTTTAGGCAGATAATTTTGTTCGGCGTTAAACAGTTCGTCTTTACTGGAAATTTCAGAAATGTTTCGAGCAGAACCTGAAGGAATGGACGAATCGTTCGCAGACGTCCATGCTTGAAGATCCGAAAGCAGAGCGGTGTTTTCGGGCGCGTCTGAATTGGAGTTTGAAGATGGATTCGTTTCTGATTTGACCGGTGGAAACGATTTCATGGAAGCGGCGTTTGTCTGAATCGGAACGGGATTTTTCGAAAGCGTCGTCTGTGCGGGAGAATGGTTATCGGAACCCGACGGCGAAACGACGTTTGAAGCCGTAGGATTTTTTTGTTCATTACGAATCGGCGCCATTTTTGCCGGAATCGCGCCGAAAATTTCAAGCGAATCAACGCTCAGATCCGTTGTTCCTTGTCCGGAATATGCGTTCAGCAGAATAAAATCCAGATATGCGCCTCGCGTATCGATTTTGATTTTACCGTCCAGTTCCCTTTCGCGCAGCGCCGCGGAACTCTGAACCTGTCGAAAAATAGAGTCAAGTTCCAATTTTTGCCAGCGCTCGATTGTCGAATAAATACCTCCGGAGACGAGTAACGTCATCGCCCGTCCCGTCGAAGGATCGCGAGTTAAAGGAAGTACGATACGTCCCAGAAGCTGACATCCGGAACGATTTGCACGGATTGCAAGGTGAATTTTCAAATTATCGCGCACTTCCGTCGGATGAATGGGATAGGCAAGATAAGCCGAATTTCCCCGATTCTGACAGGAAATTTGAAGATGTTCGTATCCCGCTCCGGAAAAAGCCGCGCCTTTTTCCCTTTGCCGTAAAATTAATTGATGAGGACAGTCGCCTCCCCAGTCGATCCATTTAGGATTTTCCGTTTCGAAATCATCCGCCCAATGTTCAATTCCGGAATAAATATCAGGTCCGTTTTGCCGCAGGTTTTCAGTTGAAGCAGGCGGAACCGCGGCGGGAAAGCTCTGGGGTGAAGAAGACGCGGGCGTTTGAGCGTTCAGTTCTCCGGAATATATGGAAATGAAAATAAATGGTAAAATCGAGATGAAAATACAGGAAAAAACGACG
>CAZWOV010000549.1:0-1748 GCA_964635645.1 uncultured Planctomycetaceae bacterium
TAATGTTTCTTACTCTCTGGGACGAATCCGGCGAACTCAGCCCGATGGAACTCCGAACTATCGGAGACTGGACCATTCGCAAACAACTTCTGGAACTTCCGGGAATTGCAGAGATTCTTGTCGTCGGAGGAGACGTGAAACAGTTTCAGGTCCAGGCAAATCCCGACGCGATGAAACTTTACGGCATTACGCTTGAAATGCTTGAAAGCGCAGTCTCCGAAAGCAATCAGAATGTGACGGGCGGATTTTTGGTTCGTCAGGGCCCGGATCAGATTCTGGTGCGGGCGCTTGGCCGAATTGACGACCCGGACGATGAAAAAAAGCTGGAAGCGTTTCGAAAACTCGTCGTAAGCTCCGAGTCCGACCCGCCGATTCGTCTGGAACAGGTTGCCGACGTTCGCTGCGCGTCGGCCGTCAAGGTCGGTTCCGCCGGAGCGTATGTGAATCGTGAAGACGGTTCCGTATTTTCCGGACCGGCAGTCGTCCTGACTATCGAAAAGCAACTTGGAATCGACACGCGCGAGCTTTCCGGACGGATTCTCGAAAAAGCTCAACAGATAGAAAAAATTCTCCAGATTCAACATCCGGGAATCAGGATTGCTCCGCTCTATCAGCAGCAAACGTTCATTAATCTGGCCTTTCACAATGTGTTCGAGGCTCTTTGGGTCGGAGCGTTGCTGGTACTGGTGATCCTCGTTCTTTTCCTGATGAATCTGCGCGTCACGTTCATCACAATTCTTGCGATGCCGCTTTCCGTCCTGATTGCGTGTCTGGTTTTCGCATGGTTTGGGATTTCCATCAACACCATGACGCTCGGCGGTCTGGCCGTCGGCATCGGGGAGCTGGTTGACGACGCGATTGTTGACGTTGAGAATATTTTCCGTCGTCTTCGGGAAAATTTTTGTTTGCCGGAGGAAAAACGCAAGAGAATAATTCAAATCGTTTTCGACGCCAGCGCCGAGATACGAAATTCCATTGTTTACGGCACGATGATCGTGATTCTGGTCTTTTTCCCAATTTTTTTCCTTCCGGGAATGGAGGGGCGCCTGTTTTCGCCGCTTGGCCTGGCCTACGTAGTTTCGATTCTTTCGTCTCTGCTCGTTTCGTTGACGTTGACGCCGGTTCTGGCCTTTTATCTGTTGCCGAAAACCGCGCGGAAATCAAGCGGAACAGAAGGATTGGTTTTGCGTTTTGCCAGAATGTGCGCGGGCGGCGCGATTCGCGTAAGTTTGGCGTATCCGCGGGTAATTCTCCTTGTCGCATTTACCTCCGTTTTGTTTTTTGGCTGGATTTTCCTGAATATGGAGCGGGATTTTGTTCCGCCGTTTAACGAAGGGGCTCCGCAGGTAAACGTTACTCTTGCTCCCGGCAAATCCCTTGCGACCAGCGAAGCGTTCGGCGACGCAATAGCGGCGAAACTGTTCGAGATCGACGGAGTCGTTTCGGCCGTACGGAAAACAGGCCGCGCGGAACTGGACGAGCATGCAGTACCGGTAAACCAGTCGGAAATTCTCTGTGCGCTTGACCTGAACTCAAAACGTGGAATTGATGAGATTTTCAACGATATTGATCGAATTCTTGATCCGAGTTCGACACCCGGCGCCGTCAGTTTTTACGATCAGCCGCTTCAGCACGCAATTTCACACCTGAGAACGGGAAGCAGTTCGACGATTGCGGTTAAATTGCGCGGCGGAAATATGCAGATTTTGAGGCAGAGAGCGGCGCGGATTCAAGGTTTGATTTCAGAA
>CAZWOV010000550.1:0-1728 GCA_964635645.1 uncultured Planctomycetaceae bacterium
CCGTACCCGCTTTCGGAAGATTTTTATCTCGTTTCGTTCAGTCATGAGCCAAACGGGGGGTATCTGGCGACGAAAGGGTTTGACTATGGAATTCGCGGTCAGGGATACGAAGGGTCGGTTCATCGAGAGAATGGGGCGGGGAAACTCGGCATTTATTATCGCGACCGATTTGGAAATCTTGAGTTGATTTATGAACACGAGAAAATATCGTGCCGTTATCCGATTCAATTGAAGCCGCGGCCGGTTCCTGCGGTTATTCCGTCCAGACTTCCAGAGAGAATTGGAGTCGGCGAGTCGTTTTCTTTTGAAAAGGCGGATTTTGAAAAAAAGAAGGGCGAGGAACAGGACCGTGTTGAAGGAACGTTCGTTTTGTTTAACGTTTATGAATCGCTGGCGCCTCTTCCCAAGGACCGGCCGATTCGGGAACTGCGGGTGTTTGAACTTCTTCCAAAATATCCCAGTCCGCGGCGCGATAAGCCGAAATGCGGATACGCTCACGCCGAGAATCCGCGCGCATTTCTTGGTTCGGTTCCGGTAGAGAGCGACGGATCCGCGTATTTTAAGGCTCCGGCATGCCGACCGCTTTATTTTCAGGCGGTTGACGAAGAGGGACGCGCCGTGCAGACGATGTTGAGCGAAGTTTATCTTCAACCGGGAGAACGGCGCGGGTGCATTGGGTGTCATGAGCAGATTCAGACGACGCAGGAAAACGTTTCCCGGCAAACGTTGGCGTTGAATCGTCCCGCGTCGGAGCTGAAACCTGGTCCGAAAGGTTCCGCTCCATTTTCTTTTCCGCTTCTGATTCAGCCGATTCTGGACGGGAAGTGCGTTTCCTGCCATACAGAGGAAGGGGTTCAACCGGATTTAAGAGGAATTTCCGCAGAGCGCTTTACCGTTTCGTATGATAATCTGGAAAATTATGTTAAATTTTACGATTGGAGTACGCGGACAATCCGATTTATTTCGTCCCGTCCCGGTTTGACCGGTAGTACGGTTTCGCCGTTGGCGGAGATATTAAAAGACGAAAATCATCGCGAGAAGGTTCGGTTGACGGAAGAAGAACGCCGGGCGATTTATCTCTGGCTTGACGCGAACGCTCCGTTTTTTGGTTCTGGATGCGAAAAGGAACAGGATCGGCAGCGGAGAGGCGAAGAATTACCCATTCTTCGACCGTGAGCCGATTCGAGCGTTTGTCTGAATCTTGAGATTCGGCGTCCTGCGTTTGAGCTACGCGGAGCGAATCGCGAAATTGAAGCCGGATTGGAATTGTCTGTTCCGATTCGGCTTTTGGGCATGAAAAAGCCGGATTTGCCGGATCCGCTTTTGGAGATGGGGCGATGGGGGCGATAGTTTGGAAAGGAAATTTTGCGAGTATCCCTTTGCGTTAAGTTTCCGGATTTTTTTTGAATCCAAAGCGCAGGGCATAGTATTTTTGCGTTAACGCCTGCAGGTCGTTTCTGCCCATTTTTTTCTCGGCTTTCTTCATGAATTCCATGGACGTTTCGCCGTTTGCGCGTTTCATTCCTTTGGCGAGCAGTTCGTTTTCCAGTTCGCGAAAGAATTGAATGGAGTGTTCGCGCCGTTTCTGAATCGATTTCAAGCGGCAGAGCGAATCGTCCTGCGAATTCAATAGGCGCGGCGCGCTTTTGGGATCGCGGCGTTCGGTTCTTTGAGAAATGGCCGACGAGCGGCGAAATCGAAGCCGAAATCGAAGCGGGACGAACCGAA
>CAZWOV010000551.1:0-1719 GCA_964635645.1 uncultured Planctomycetaceae bacterium
ATCCACACAGGGGAATCCGTTCGCCCTTCCGGCCCGAGTTTTGGGAACCATTCCGCATTTTCACGCGCCCAATCGCGGTAGATGAGAGCAGCGTCGAACCAATTTCCATCGAACGGCTGAAGGATGAATTTTCCGGCGGACGCAACTTCATTTCCCGGCGCCGTCATGTTTGGGACGGGGTGAGTGAAAGCAAACGTTGCCTGATTTTTGAGAGGTTCGGAGACAAATTCGACGGTTTTCGTACTGCCTTTGGGGTCGTGAAGTCCAACGTAGATTCCGCGATTCGCGTCTTTGTCCCAGATCGCCATCCAGGGCATGACGCACCAACCCGCCGGATATTGCTGTTTTCGGGAAACGGGAGTCGAGAATGGCCGTGGGATTAGAAGTCCCGAGGTATTGGGGTAAAGTCCGCATGTTTTTCCGCCGAAAGCTTCGCAGACGAGTTGTCCGGCGCAGACTTCCATGAACGAGAGTTTTGGAGTATTGGTTTTGCCGCTCCAACTGATTTCCAGAGGCGCTCTTTCAGGATCCGCTGAAATTTGAAGCGTCCACTCTATTGGATTAGAAACGTCGCTTTCCTTGCCGTCGTTTATTGGAGACCGAAAGGTGAAGAGCCAGTCGGAAGTTCCCGGTTTTTTCGCGACGGCGATTTCTTTCCAGACGGAACCGGAATTGAGATGAAGAGCGCGTTTGGTTTCTACTTCGCGCAGTTTTGTAGAAAAAATCGGTTGCGGCGCGCCGTTTGTGAAGCAGATTCCCGTTTTCGGTCGGCGAGTCCTGTTAAAAAGAGCGAGAAGCCGTCTTTTGCCTGCGTTTTGGACAAAAGCATGGCCAGATCGCGGCTCGTCAAGAGTAACAGACCGTCTTTTTCCTGACCGACGGGAAGCGAGAGAATATTTCGACTCAGTTTTTCCGCGTCGGGTTTGCCGGAAAGAAGAATTGAAAACGCGAGCGATTCACGCCAGTTTTCAATCCGTTTAACGTCCGAATCTTTTGCGTCCCGTCCGTCTGCGTCTCTGCGAACGGTCATTTTGGCATAGCCGGGAAAAGGATTGACGAGAAACTTTTCCGCCGCGGCGTCGAAATCTTTGGGCGAATCGAATGAATTAAGAATTAACCATGCGGAACAATTTGTTTCAGGAGTTTCCCAGACGCTCCATGCTTTTCTGATATGAGCGTGAAGATACGGCCCGTAGGTTTTTCCGTCGTAGTAACCGCTTTCGGGTGGAAATCCGATAAAATTTTTACCGTCGGAGAAGGAACCGAAATATGGGAAAAAACCTTGAACGTCGTTTTTTTCAAGCGGTTTGTCAACGATTCCGCCGGGCGCTTCGCCGTTGGAATTTCCAGGTTCCGTTTTCCAGCGTACTCTGTCGAACGACGCGTCTTTTACGTGAAGTTCGAGAAAATGATGTTCGTCCCATGCTTGCGGCAAAGTCTGCGTTGCGCGGCGCTGAACGTAAACCAGGCCGTTTTCTTTGAAGAAAAACCAGTCGTAGACGGCTTGCGCATTTCCCGGGGCGGCTTTTCCTTGCATGACGTAACGGGCTTTCTGACGTACGACGCGGCAGATTGGACCGTCGGAAATAATTTCCAGAGTCGATTCTGGATCATGCGCGAGGTTCCATCCTCCGATAAGAGGCCGATCCGCTTCCGAATTGCCGTGTTTATGAATACGGTCTCTAAACTGAATTTCCGTCGTCGTTTTCCCCGTTTTCA
>CAZWOV010000552.1:0-1698 GCA_964635645.1 uncultured Planctomycetaceae bacterium
TAAAGAAATTTTGAATGACCAGAGACGGATAGTGACAAAAAATGGCCGCCGCGGCCAGAGAGGCGTTTCGAGAGAGAAAGCCGGTTTCCCGCGCCGCGCCGTAAACGCAGACTACGGTTGCGAGAGAAATGAAGACCTGAATCCATCGGACTGCCGAATAATTTTGAGAGCCCGTCAGCGCGTAAATTTCCGAAAGAAACCACGGGTAGAGCGGCGGACGGATGGAGACCAGATTTTCTTCCGGAGAGCCGAAATTTCCTGTTTCCGCCAGATAGACGGCAATCTGATCGTAGTGCGTTTCGTCGATAATCGATAATTTACTCCCGTCAAGCGCTGCCAAAACAAAAATTCGGCATAAAAGACCGGAAAATAAAATAACGAACAGAATTAGACGCGTTTTGGTCAGGAATACCGACCGTCCTTCGACTTCTTTTTTTTCAGGAGTATTCATTGAAACAGGAAATTAAATGGCGTTGCTAAAACAAAATGATTCGAGTGCAAAAGAAGCAGGCTCCGCATACGTATTTTGAAAAAATAATATCCGCAAATGCGGTTCATATGCGAAGCTCTCCGCCGGACGCGTTTTCAATTCTTCATTTTTTCGATCCAGCCAATCCAACCGTCCTGCGTCGGACGCGAGGTTCTGCCAAGCCAGATTTCATTTTTCCAGAGCGTAATCCCTACGTCGCCGTGAATGTTGGCGCGTTCGAAACTGTCGAGCGGCGGCGGAGCCAGCATGGTTCCGGATGGATTGCCTTTTTCTCCATAAAAACCGAACCAGAATTTTTCCTGGGTAAAGCAGGCCGTTTGGAAACCCAAATGCGTATATCCCGTTTTCAGGATATGGCGTTTTACGAATTTAAAGTTAAGATCGTACTGGTAAACGTAGTTTTCTTCATAGCCGCGCGGCAGACCGCCGACTACGTAGAAAAAACCGTCGCGGTATGCGATTCCTCCCGCGCCGTGAACAACTTCCGGAACTTCGTATTTGGCGATAAACGAAAGATCGTCCGCGCGATACGTCCAGATTTCGCTGACGGCCTTTCCCGGTTCCTGATTGAACTGCCCGCGGTTTACTGCGACGTAAATCGTTCCGTTAAAGTGGCAAAGGTCCCCGTGATGAGAGGGAACCGCAATTTTTTTCACCGCTTTGCCGTTGCCGTCGGTTTTGACCAGTTCGGTTGTGAACGCCCAGAAAATACTTTCTCCGTCGTTGTCAAGTCCCTGAAGATGACCCCCGTACGCGCCTTCGCACGTAATTCGGTTCGCGTCGGCGGCTTGCGCGTTTACGGCAAAGAAAAGGCACCCTGCCGTTAAAAAAATAAACTGTACCAAATTTCTTCGTTTCATATTTCTTCCTTTTTGTGCGTTGCGTTGAGTATTTACTTCGTCGGTAATAAACTATTTTCCATATTCTAACATATTTGCAAATCAGGTAAATAGTTTTCTGACGGATATTCCAAAATTTTTTGAGAAATTTCTCAGAAATAAGAGTTTTTTAAGACTTAAACGTTCAAACTAAATAATTACGGAAGAACCCGTTTAAAATGAAGAAAACTCGATCTGTCAAATTCTTTCATCTTTTTCCCGCAAATTAAGAAAATAAGCCGCGGTTTTGCAGAAGCCGCAGGCGGTAACGGGGGGAGGAAGGCGAAGGGAAAGCGAAGAGGGAAGGGCGATGGGAAAGGGGGAGGGCAA
>CAZWOV010000553.1:0-1692 GCA_964635645.1 uncultured Planctomycetaceae bacterium
TTGCTTCAGAAGGCTCTGAAACTACAATCGCGCGTTTTGAATCGGACTCTTTCTCATCCGGATGCAATGTCAAAATACGCGCAGGATCTTCCTATTGTTTTCGACAGTCTTTCGGAATTGGAACAGGGATGTTCAGAGGCCGCGCAGTTTAAAGCCCGAACGCGGGTTCTGACGAGTCGTTTTTCATGTCTTGCGTTCAGTTTCGCGATGTGTCTTGTCTGGATGATGCTGATGGCGTCTATTCTTGGTATTCCAACGACCGGACGCAATTGGGTTCTGACTCTCGGCGTGGTCCTTTTTGCTTTTTTTCTTTCGTGCCTTATTTCAATTCAGTCTAATACTGCGAACCGCCTCGAGAGTATTCGTTATGAAACCTGGAGTATCGATTCGATCACGGCATTTTCGGATAAATAGCGGAACGTTCGCATAAATTATTGCATAAATTAAACGGAAAATTTCCAAAAAATTTCAGGTCCTCCTTTCCAAAAAAGTTTCGATATGGTATTATGATAAATGAAGTGAAGGAAAGACGTTAATCCTTTCCGTGCGCCGTTATTTTGGAGAACTTTCCCTTCTGAAATTCATGATGTCCCAGCGCGTAAAAACTCAATCCTGTATTCCTTTGAAGTGTCCGGAGGTCGCCGTTTTTTTTGACCTTGCCGTCGAATCAGCGCGTGGGATACTTCGCGGATTTACGCAGTATATTCGGCTTAATTCGCCGTGGAACGTGAATTTTGTCTCAAAAACGGTGAACGATATTGACCCTTCGTCGCTCCGAAATTGGAACGGAGACGGAATTCTCGCTCATATTCCAAACGTCGAAACGCTTGAGGAGATTCTTTCCAAATCGTGTCCCACCGTTCTTCTTGCTCGCGATATCAACCGCGATCTTTCCGGATGTCATCGTAACGATTCGCCGACCGGTCCGTTTTTCGTTCGTTGCGACAATACGGCTATCGGTCGGATGGCCGCCGATTATTTTCTTCAGAAAGATTTCAGAAACTACGCTTACGTTTCTTTTTCGAAACCCGTTTGCTGGTGCGAGGAACGCCGCGTCGCTTTTACGGAAACGCTTGAGCGTTACGGTTTCTCCGTCGCGCATTTTTTGCCTCCGGAAAACTTTTCGGATTGGTTTACGCAGCGTGATTCCCTTCTTCAGTGGCTTGAGGACCTTCCAAAGCCCGTCGCTATTTTTGCCGCGAACGACTTCCGCGGCCGTCAGGTTCTTGAGGTTTGCCAGAGAGCGGGAATTTCAGCTCCGTACGACGTGGCGGTTCTTGGCGTGGACAACGACCTGCCCGTATGCGAGATGAGTTATCCCTCGCTGTCAAGTATCGAAATTGATTGGGAACGCGCGGGAATGATTTGCGCGGAGGCTCTTGATTCCATGATGCAGGGGAAAATTCCAACCATTCAGAATACTTATCGGCCGATCAGAGTCGTTTCAAGAAATTCAACGGAATTTTTCAGAGTTTCGGATCGTCTCGTCGTTCAGATTCTTGAGATTATCCGTATTTCCAGAGGCCAGAATCTGCGGGTTTCCGATATTGTTGAAATGCTTCCCGTTTCTGAACGTACCGCTCAGGAACGATTCAAAAAGGCTCTCGGTCACTCTATCATGGAGGAAATTAAGCGGGTTCGAATGAAAAATATCCGGCGGATTGTTGAGGAAACCTCTCTTCCGTTTCACGA
>CAZWOV010000554.1:0-1687 GCA_964635645.1 uncultured Planctomycetaceae bacterium
TCAAAAGATCGCCATGTTCTCTCCAAAAATTCAGAGAGAGGCTTGGGATAGGCTGCGTTTATTGGAAAGCGCGTCTGAAAGCGGCGGCGGAAGAATTCATTTCAGTTCCGGAAAGATTGCCGTTCAGGAATTTTCAACGGATAAACCTCAAAATTTTGCAGAGTGGCGGCGAAAACCTGATTCAGGAGAAATTCCCGTCTGGGAATCGTCTGAGATTCTTGTGTTAAACGCGTCCGTTTCAGAAAATCAGCCGTTGCCTTTGCAAAAAACGACGGAAGAACAGAAAGAGGCGTTTCACGAAATGGCGTTGCTTTTACAGATCGTAAGCGCATACCGGAAATGCAGTTCTGAAAACGTTTTTTTGCATGGAAAAGGCGGGGCGAACGACGGCGTTCTCATTCAGGAATTTGGAAAACCCAAAGAATTTCGGAAATTTTCTACGATGACTTCCGGCGAGAGTATTGCTGAAAATACGCGGGACAATACCGACGTGAATTCAGAGAACCGGAAAACGGCGGATAATCCGCAGGAAGTTACTGCGGAGGACCTTCAACGGTTGGAAGACGTTTACGCCTGGTTTACTTCTGGAGATACGGCGGTTGAAAGACTGTTTTTTGATTTTAACGGTTATCCTGTTTCGCCGGTTTTGAGATATGCTGAAACGGAGAAACTGTTTCATCCCCAAAAAAGGGCGTTTCTGCTCCAGGAATTTAATGGGAATCCTGTTCTTTCGGCGACATTTGCCGACGGAAGCGTTCTGCATGTGATTTTGGAAGAAAACGACGGTAAAACAAACGTTTCAGACAATTTCATTCCAAAGATAAGGATTTTGGGTATGGAAACGCCTGAATTTACCGAGGCAGGAACGGACTCGAACCCTTGATTTTCGCGGATTCTGTAAATCGGAAAATTTTAATTTTGTTCAATTTTCGGCGTTAACCTGAAATTATCCGTATGTTAAATATTTTATTGGGTGATTTTTTGAATTTTTATTTTGCGTTTTTCAAAAAGACTGAAATCGGAATGAAGTACGGAATTTTTTGCATTGGAATCGTCCTGTTTTTGAAAGAAGTTCCTGTTTTTTCCCATTTCCCCGCTTCTCTGTTTGAGACGACCGCGTGGGCGGAAGATGAATTCGCGCTTGATTTGCCTGGCGGCGAAGAGGAAAAAGAAACGAAAAACAGTGAAATGAAACCGACGAAAAAAACGGTTAAGAATAATAAGAGGAACGATTGGGAAGTTGGTAATCAATTGGAGAACGTCGCCGAATCTCCGATTGAGAACGAGCCTGTTAAATTTTCCAGGTGGGAGATGAGAGATTTTCCGCCTGTCGATAACGGCAAACGGGAAGAAAAGCCCGACGAGCTTTCCCTTGATCTTGATTTGCCTTCTGAAAAGCATCGCGAATCCGATTTAAATTCTTCTGGTTTTGATTCGAATTCTTCCAAAACTGTTGCGACGGGAAAAAAAGAGAATCGTGAAACAATTTCTCATGAAGAGCATTCTTCCGATTGGGAACGAGAAACCGAAAATGATTTTACCGATAGCGATGAAAAAAAGGACGAGAATACGGTAGACGAATTTTCTTTAGACGATCCGGAATCAGCGGAGGGGAAAAACGCAGTTTCTCATGAGACGGAGTCTCCAAAAGAGTCTCTTTATCGAGAGACGGTTCCTGAATTTTCAG
>CAZWOV010000555.1:0-1652 GCA_964635645.1 uncultured Planctomycetaceae bacterium
AGCGATACTGAAGATTCAGCGAAACGCGCTCCAAATCTTTTTGCGCCTGAATCGCTTCGCTTCTCGCGGCGGAGATATTGCCCTGATTTCTGTCGCGAATCCGCAACGGCATACTAACGCCAAGAGCGCCTTCCACAACGTCCTCTTTCGTATTGAAGACAATCGCGCCGGAAACAGTCGCGCTCATGCTGTTCTTTGAATTTTCATACTGGATTTTTTTCTGAGCTTCAGCGACCTTCGCTTTTGCACGGGCAATTTCCAGGCTATTCTCAAGCAAAAGGTTCGAATAGTATTCCCACGTTTTCTGTTCCGGGGTCTGGTCGAGATTGACGCTTAACCGGCACGGCTTAAGCTCCGGCTTTCCCATAAGGCACGCCAGCCGTCCCCACGCCGCCAGAAGGTCGTTTTCCGCTTCCAATACCTGCTGACGCGATTTTCGCGCCGCAATCCGTGCCTGAATCCAATCCAGTTTCGAATCGTTTCGATTTTCGTATCCAGTTTGAATCCGTTTCGCCAATTCCGCGTCGTTTCGGGCAATCGCCAAAAGGTGTTGAAATTTATTCAAAACGGCGAGGTACTCGTAGGCCGCGACGCGAACGTCCGTAATAACGCGCAGTCTGGCCATCTCAAGCTCACGTCGGGCCATTTCAATCTGCTGAGAAACGACGCCCTGCGCGTGGTAAAGCTGTCCGCCGCCAAGGAGTTCCTGCGAAAATTCAACCTTCTGCTTTCCTCCCGGGCCGTCGCCGCTGAATTCCTCCCATCCGTAGGCAACCTCCGGATTTGGCCCAAGACCAGCCTGCTCCCATTGACCGCCAAGCGCGTTGATTTTTTCGCAATACGCCAGAATTGTCGGATGATTCGACAACGCCGCCGACTCAAGCTGCGAAAGCGTCATCCGACGTTCGCTGATCGTAATTTTCGCGCTCAATTTCTCTGAATTCTGCGTCTCCGCCGCGCGTTCTACTTCGCCGACGGCCGTCTCCCCCACGCGAACGGGAGCCTGCGCAAAATTTTCAAAAGGCACTCCCGCCCCTAAAATCAGGGCAAGAAAAATTTCTGCATATTCGCGTCTCATGAAACCTCCTTTTTTCATCAAACGATTCGCAAAATCACTACCTGAACAGTATTATTTCGTCTATCGGTTAGAAACGGCAAGAAGGTGAACAAAAATACGGAGAATCAGAAAAAACGGCAAATTTCAACAGTCGTTTCCGCGATTGTTTTTGGGACGGCAACCTCTGAAATTCCTTGCCGCCCCAAAAACGAGAATATTAAACGAGAATTAAAAAAAGAAAAAACTCTCTCAAAATCTTTCGAAAGTTTTCCGCCCCCCCCTTTTTTTCAAAAAAAGATTTGGTAGAATAAAAAAATCGTTTTTAATTACCTGCCGCCAACTCAATATGAGAGGATATTTTATGAAAAAGACGCTTTTATCTCTTGTGTCTGCCGCCGTTCTGGCTTCCGTTTCTTCCCTGACCGCCGGCGAATGGAAAAGCGGAATCGACTGGGTCGAACCGCCGGTCGTTGATCCGGGACCGGAAACCGCTCCCGCCAATATTCCGTCGGACGCCGTCGTTCTCTTTGACGGAACTTCCATGGACGCCTGGGAAAACGGCGAGAACTGGCCGATCAAAGACAATGTCGTTTAT
>CAZWOV010000556.1:0-1645 GCA_964635645.1 uncultured Planctomycetaceae bacterium
TTCTTGTTTCATCCGGATACGGACTGCTTCCAGCTTTTATCAACGGTATGATCGCCGGCGCTCCGGAGGAGATGGTCTTGGTCGACGGGTGCGAAAACGGTTACTATATTGAAGGGGAAGCGTTTAAAAATAACGCGTTGGATATGGTGCTCTGGACGGGCGCGTGCATGAATCTTGTCGAGCCGGAGCTTCGCAAAAAATACAGAACGCAGGTGCAGTGCGGTTTTGGAATTTATCTCGATATGTACACGAATCCAAAGGGAAACGTTTACTATCGCGGACCAATGAAAGGCGGTAAATCGCGTCTGGACCGGTTGTGCGGCAATCTTGAAAACGCTTTTTTTGCCGCGGACCAGTACGTCTGGGTTTACGGCGAGAAAAATCGGTGGTGGGATATTCCGGAGACGCAGGACCCTGAAAAACCGTGCGTTCACTGGGAAACTGCTCTTCCGGGAATTTCGGATCGTATTCTGATGATTGCCAATCCTGAAAAAGCGTTGGAGAAGATTGCCCAACGGGTCCACGAAGGAAAAGAGGGGGAAAATTGCCTGAAAAACCCCTCTTTTGAGGACGTCGAGGATGGAAAACCGGCAGGTTGGGGATTCTGGCAGGACGAGGAAAAACCGACGGGACGGTACTTTGCCGATAAAGAGGGGGAAAATGGAATTGTTTCGTTTGAAAAGCTGTTCAACGGGTGCGCTTTGCAGTTTATCGACGTTCAGCCGGGCGAACGATTCTTTTTTCAGGTTCGCGTCCGTACCGCGGGCAATGCGAAGGCAAAAGCGAATATTTCCTGGCAGAATGAAAACGGATGGGTTTGGGAACATTCCAGAGACTTTTCGGCCGCTCCTGACGACGACGCGGAGTGGAAAACCATCCGCGGTTGCGTTACGACTCCGAAGGGAATTACGAAAATGGGGGTTCTTCTGAGCGTTTCTCATCAGCAAAAGCCGGAAGATACGGCAAGTTACGACGCGGTTGAACTTTATCGCCTGAAATAGCGAGCGTGATTTCCAAAAACGCGGACTTTTTCGCCGTCATTTCCGCCTTAAGCCGGACGCGGAAATGATTCGGAAGGCTCCGTTGGCGGAACGATTTGAAAACGCCGCTGGCGAAATGATTCGGAAGGCGCCGCTGGTCCAGAACCGGAAAGTAAAAATCCCGCTTTTCTCTGTAAAAAGAGCGGGATTTTTTCTTGAACGCGACGCGGAGTCGATATTTTGCAGCTTGGGGCGTTTTTAGAAAATCGGCCCCCTTTACAAAAAATTTAAAGTGTGATATGATATCGGAATCTGATGATCGAGCGATTTTTGTTCCAACCTGTTTATTTTACTTTTGATTAAGGTGAAAAAATGACTTTAATTAAATCTCGGAATTCATTCCTGCGTTTTTGCGCGAGCGCGTTGTCCGTTTTTCTGTTTCTCGGCGGAATACCCTTCGTCGATTCGACGGCGGCGGCTGAAGAATACTTTGCTTTTTCCTATTTTACTGGAAACGGCGAAGACGGACTTCATCTGTTGGTAAGCCGCGACGCGATGACCTGGGAAACGACTAACGGCGGACGTTCCTATCTTCCTCCGATGGAAAAGGGACTCATGCGCGATCCAAGTATCTGCCAGGCTCCGGACGGTACGTTTCATCTTGT
>CAZWOV010000557.1:0-1629 GCA_964635645.1 uncultured Planctomycetaceae bacterium
CTTTTATGGGCGGTTCCATTACGGAAATGGACGGTTATCGCCCTATGGTGTGCGAATATCTTCAAAAGAAATTCCCCCGGACGGAATTTGATTTCATTGCCGCCGGGATCAGTTCCACCTGTTCGGATACGGGCGCGTTTCGTCTTGAATCGGACGTTCTTTCACGCGGACCGGTCGATCTTTTCTTTTTGGAATTTGCCGCCAACGACGACCAGGACGGATTCTTTTCCGTGAAACATTCAATTCGCGGTTTTGAAGGAATCGTACGTCATATTCGGCGCGTCTGTCCGAATGTGGATATTGTCGTTACGTTTTTCGTGAATGAGCGTATGATGCAGAAATATCGCGATGGAGACGTTGCGGACAGTATCAAAGCGCATTCTCTCGTTGCGGAAAAGTACGGCGTTTCGGTTATTAATCTCGCTAAAGAAATTCAGGAACAGATTGACGCGAAAAAGATTACCTGGGGCGAATTTGGCGGAGTTCATCCGGCTCCGCGCGGCAACCGAATCTGCGCCGACATGATTGAATCGCTCCTGAACGAAGCGTGGAAGACGAAAGCGACCGCGCTCCGTCCGCATGTTCTTCCGGAACAGATTGATTCCTTCTCTTACGTCAATGGAAAGTTCCGCGGGTTTGAAGGAATTCAGACGAATGGTTTTGCCTTGGGAATACCGGACTGGCAGACTATTCCGGGCTATTTTCGCAAAACGTTTGCGGGGAGTCCCTTCCTTTGCGGCGCGAAACCGGGCGACTCCTGCTCCTTTGAATTTGAAGGGACGGCCGTTGGGCTTTATGTTCTGGCCGGTCCGGATTCCGGAGACGCTGAATTTTCCATCGACGGCGGCGATTTTCAGAAAGTCGGGATTCGGCACGCCTATTCCGACGGTTTGCACTATCCGCGTACGGTCATTCTTGCGGATGAACTCAAGCCGGGAAAACACACGGTTGCGATTCGCGTTCCGGAAGGCGCCGACGCTGAAAACGCCCCGAGTAACGCCCTGCGTATTTTTCAGATAGCCGTTAATTGCGAATGAGAAAAAAAGATAATTTTTTGACGAATCGGCGATGATTTTCCAGACGCTTCTGCCGCGGCGGGAGCGTCGCCGAGCGGATCCGGCTCTGGTTCGGTTAAACTTCTTTTTCAGATATTCTTTGGGATGCGTCGTGTTTCTTCCGAGAAAAAGATCCGTTTTCGATTCTTTGTTTATTTTTTCATATTCAATCTTTTCGTGAGATGAAAAAGCAACGTCAACGAAAGGCACATTCCCAAGGCCAGACCGACGCAGAGACAGATCGGTTCCGTTCCGAATTTCCTGTCAATCTGCCAACCGACCAGGACGGGGATGACGAACTGAAATCCGACGTTGGAAATTTCCGCGGCGCGTGAAAAGCCAACGGCCCATGCCGCGCGGACGTCTTCATCCTCTTCCGTTCGATCTTTTTTAAATGGCGAATTGGTTTCACTCATCCGACGACTCCGAAAAAATGAAAAAGAAAATTGAAAATTGAAAAATGAAAAATGAAAACCAAAACCCGCGCGGATACGGGGGAATTTCGGCGGAACACGGGTACGGCTCCGAGCGCGAAAGAGCGCATCGGAGCCGCAGGAAAATCAGGAACTGAAAC
>CAZWOV010000558.1:0-1590 GCA_964635645.1 uncultured Planctomycetaceae bacterium
TCGAACGTCAGTTCGACGAGATGAGCCGGAGTGTTCTGGAGTCTTCCGTGAAGGGGCCAGCGGAGCGTTCCGTTTTCGTTAAATTCCGGGGCGCCGTTGGATTCCAGTCCGCAACGGGCTACGAATTCGTTGAAGCCGCGGAGCCACCCTAGACCGTCCGCCTGGTCGAGGGGAACGTTTCGAGGGTTGACTGGACGCGGAACGGGAGAATTCCAGCCGACGCGAACGGTTTCACCTGCGTTTTTTTTGACGTCGACGCGCCAGATTCCCATTCCGCGGGTGGGCATGACGTAAACGGCAAGATTTTCGTTGGTCAGTACGAATAGTTCGACTCCGTCGGAAGGTCCGCCTTTGAAAAAAGTTCGGCGTACGGAAACGTCGGGGAAATCCGGGTGGGTCCAGAGGGTTTCGTCGGGAGAAACGACGGTTTCCCGAACGGAATTCTGGGAATCGACGGCATTGAATTTGAAGTATGGAATGGAATCAAGGTTAAGACTCATGAGCGAAACTCCTGGGAGGTGGAAAGCGGCAGAAAGCTGCCGACAGATAATTTAACGAATTCAGTATAGCATTACCGCCGTGAAAAGTCAAGCCGTGTTTCGAAAAAAACGTTCGATTTACCGCGAGGATAAGGAGGAGAGGGCCGTAAATGCGTTCAAAAGAAAAAAACGCGAAAATTTTATGAAAAAATCAGAAATTATTTTTGGGGCCTCTTGACAAAACGAAATCCTTCGGTTAGACTTAATTTAATCGTTTTTTCCTACCATTTTCCCCATTTTTTAATAAGGAACGAAAATGTCTTTTAAAACACATCGTCGTAATTTTCTAAAATCTGCAACTGTCGCCGGCGCCGGTCTGTTTATTACCAGCGACCTTTTGGCCAATGAATCTCCCAATGAAGTCGTCCGTTTCGCTACGGTTGGTATCGGCGGCAAAGGCACGAGCGACTCTAACGACGCCAATCGTTTCGGTAAAGTCGTCGCGTTCTGCGATACGAACCGCAATCAGCTCAAGGGAGGCGCGAAGCGTTTCCAGGGCGCGAAAGCATACGAAGATTACCGCGTCATGTTTGACGAAATGGCCGATCAGTTCGACGCGGTGACGGTGAGTACCGCGGACCATATGCACGCTATTATTGCCGCGACCGCGATGAAGCACGGCAAAGCGGTTTTCTGCCAGAAGCCGCTGACCCGAACGATTTCTGAAGCCCGTATGCTTTCCAACCTGGCGAAAGAAAAGAATCTGGTTACGCAGATGGGCAATCAGGGCGTCGCGAGTACTTCCACGCGCGAAAGTATCGCGTTGGTTCGCGCCGGTCTGGTCGGTACGGTTAAGGAAGTGATCGTCTGGACGAACCGTCCGATTTGGCCGCAGGGCGGCGAACGCGGACAGGAAGCGTCCGTTCCGGCCTACCTGAATTGGGACGCCTGGCTTGGCGCCGCTCCTAAACGTCCTTACGTTCCTGGCGCGTACGATCCGTTTGCGTGGCGCGGCTGGTGGGATTTTGGGTCCGGCGCTCTTGGCGACATGGCGTGCCATACGTGCAGCGGGCCGTATTTCGCGCGGGAGAGGAAGAAGCCGGCCTGGGTT
>CAZWOV010000559.1:0-1589 GCA_964635645.1 uncultured Planctomycetaceae bacterium
CGACAAACAGGATGGAAATACTGTTGCTCATAAAATCCCCCGCCCACGTCGGGCGCGTTGGAGAACCAGGTTTTCTTTCAATTCAAATAAACCATATTTTTTTAGGTCAGGCCAGTTTTTTTTGAGAAATATTTTATTTTTCTCTTTAAAAATTCGGAAAAAGTTCGCTTTGTGCCAATTGAATCAATTTTGAGCGCATGGTCGGACGCCGTAATTTTGAGAATGCGCCCTTTTCCCTTTGGAACAGCCGCGGAAAAATCCGAAAAAATCTTTGAATCGCTTAACGTTATTGTTAAGAAACGCGTTGTTGAGAAACGCATTATTGTTGAAAAACACGTTGAATAAACTCAGGAGGAGTCAAAGTGGGGTATCAGGAAATTTGGGCGCCATGGCGTCATGCGTATGTTACGGACTCGGGAAAAAAAATGAATCCCGACGTTTCCAGACTTCAATTTATGGACGGCGCGGATCGCGATTGTTTCATCTGTCAGGCGGTTGCCGATTCTCCGGAAAACGATCGGGAACGTCTGGTACTCAAAAGAAACGAGCATTCGCTGGTCATTATGAATCGATTTCCGTATAATAACGGGCATCTTCTCATTACTCCGCGCCGTCATGTCGGCAGATTGGACGCATTAACGCCGCAGGAACATTTGGAAATGATGGATACGCTTTCAAAAATCATTCCGATCATGGAAAGAGTCATGAATTGCGATGGATTTAACGCTGGTTTGAATCTAGGGCGCGTAGCGGGAGCGGGGCTTCCGGGACATCTTCACTGGCATCTGGTACCGCGTTGGAACGGCGATACGAATTTTATGCCGGTTCTTTCCTGCACGAACGTGATTCCGCAGTCGATGGAATCTCTTTGGGAACTGCTCCGGCATGAATTGAATCCATGATTCGATCGGAATGGTTCCAGAACCGCGTTGGGAAAATGAACGCTTGAAATTTCAGCAGGAAAAACGTTTCGGGAACGTTGGTTTCTTTTGATGATTGATTTTTTCGGAACGGAGCGGCTGAAAAGGCGTTTGTTTCGTTTGTTTTTTTGATTTTGTTCCCTGGCGAACCGGGAGAGATACGTAATGAGAAATCCATTGAAACCGATTTTTAATTATTGGGCCGTCGCGTCCAGCCGGGGAATTTTTCTGTTTTTTTTCTGTACGGTTGGAATAGGACTGTTTCTGTGGGGACTTTGCGGTTTGGAGAATTGGGATTTTTTGTTTTCTCCAAAGTCGTTTCTGTCTTTTGAATGGATTTCGTCGCGGCATAGTCTTTCGTTGATTTCCAGTCTGGTAATTTTTTTGACGGCGTTTTTCATTTATCTTGGGGCGACGCGTGAACTGGAACGCCGCGGTTTTTTGATTGGTCTTTTTTTCAGTCTTCTGATTCATGCGATCCTTTGGCTCAGTTTCGGCGAAGCGATTGTTGGAAACAGGCCGATTCATGAAAAAGAAGCGGTTCTGAATCTCCATCCGAAAGCTCCGATTATCGTGAACGATTACTATTTCGGAGATCTTCCGTACGACGAAGTTTTCGAAACGGATTCTCCGCTTGACGAATCGGAAAACACAGAAAAGGGAGCCGGA
>CAZWOV010000560.1:0-1588 GCA_964635645.1 uncultured Planctomycetaceae bacterium
CACCGTTTAGCGTCCCAACTGGCGCAAAAAGCGGGAACGCGGCACTTTAACTATGAACTGAATACGGATTTTCTCAGTCGATACGACGACTTTTTAACGGAAATGGTTCGCTTAACAGACGGGCAGTATCTTTCCTCAAGTATCGTCATCCCAACGCTCGGGTTTTACCGGGAAAAAAATCTTCGTACGCTCCTTCGCGGCCACGCCGGCGAACTTTTTCATTTGGGAAAAGCCTACGCTTTCTCGATGAAAGAAACCGACCGCGCCGCCATGGCCGCCGGACGCCTTTCCCCCAAAGACTGGGCCTTCGCTCATCTTCAGGCTTTCATGCTCGACGGAGTAAAATCAGATCTTCTCCGCAAAATACCGCGTTCACAATGCGCGGAACTGGCCAAAAATTCACTGAACCGCGCTTTGGACGAAACCGGCGAGGAAAGAGAAAACGCCATTTGGAGACTTTACCTTTCCCAACGCGTATTTCGCGAGATTCCGCTCTCCATGCGAAAATTTGATTCTCACGTCGACGTTCGGTTACCATTTCTGAATCGCCAGGTTATCGAAACGGTTTTTCGTCTTCCATCTTCCATGCGCATGGGGGAAACTATTCAAAAAGCGTTGCTGGAACGATGGCGCCCGGATTTTCTCAAGGTCGGAAACGTAAACACCGGAACGTTCATCGGCGCCGGGATTTTTCGGCAAAAGGCCGCCGGTCTTCGTCAACGGATTCTCGCCAAATTAAACGTTCCGGGCTACCAACCGTATGAAAAAATGGGTCTCTGGCTCCGGCAGGACTTGAAGGACCTGGTTGACCAACTCCTCCTTAAAGACGGACTTCGAGACAGAAATATTTTTAATCCGGACGCTATTACGGAAGTGGTTCGTTCGCATAACGCCGGAGAAAATCGCACGTACCTGATTCTCGCGCTTTTAATCGTCGAGAAACAAATGCGTTTTCTGGAAATCTGAATTCCGGAAGCATGTTTCAAAAACGCCAGAATTATTGAAAAAATCCAGCAGACAATACCAAACGGAAATTTCAAAACAAGAATCAAAAAAGCCTTTATTTTCCT
Organism: uncultured Planctomycetaceae bacterium; assembly: GCA_964635645.1. GTDB lineage: Bacteria > Planctomycetota > Planctomycetia > Pirellulales > Thermoguttaceae > RGIG3701. The sequence continues at coordinate 1,071 of CAZWOV010000560.1, forward strand.
GGACGGCCGATAGAAAGAGTAATCTCATGGAATTGGGTTTCAGTCAAAACGTCAATCTGACGACAACTACGCAGCAACTCCAGCAGTTGCGCCGCATTCAGATGATGAAAGCGCTTCAGTGTCGGCAACAGGAGCTTTTGGAATATATTGAACAGGAATTTGAAGAAAACCCGTGTCTTGAAATAAAGGAGAAAACGCTCGAACCGGAGGATCAGCCGCTTCCACAGGAAGATCGGCCGGACGAAACGAGCGAACGTTTTGAACGCCTTGAAGCAATGAGCGGAGATATTCCGTATTTTGAAGAAGAATACTCCCGTCCTTCGCGTTCGGAACGGGAAGAGATCAGCGACCGCCATCAGGAATTTCTGGAAAACATTCCTTCCAGTCCGCAGTCGCTTCCTGATTTTCTTCACAGTCAACTTCTCTTTCTTTCCTTAACTCCAGACCAACTGGACGCCGCGGAGCGGATTATTTTCGCGTTGGACGACCACGGATTCCTGAAAACGCCGCTTGAAGAT
>CAZWOV010000561.1:0-1587 GCA_964635645.1 uncultured Planctomycetaceae bacterium
GAAACAGCGAAAAACTAAAAGCGGGACGCATAAAAACCGCCTGAAAAACTGTTTTAGAAAGGGCGGGAAAAAACTTTTCTTAAGTATAGCGCATCGCCCGCGTTTCTTCAAGGGGCGTTCAAAAAAAATAAGAATTCTCAAAATTCCCATATTTTTCAATCTTTTCATAAAACTTCAACCGCCCCTGCCGGACATTCCTTTTCACTTCGCGTCCAACGCCGTCTTCCTTCGATATTTCTTCTCTTTTTTTGCGCCGTCCCCCTTTTCAAATACCTTCCCGTCCGGTATAATTATTTTGTGCCGCGCGAAATCGTCAACCGAAACGTCGGTCAATGAACCGCGCAATTGGCCCTGGTCCGCTTTTCAATCTTTTTCCCCTTTTACAGAAAACTGAAAACTATGCCTCCGCACTATATTTTTGAAATGAACCGCGTCGGAAAACGTTACGGAGAAAAGGTTGTTCTTCAAAACATCAGCCTCATGTTTTACTACGGCGCAAAAATCGGAATCGTAGGCGAAAACGGAGCCGGCAAATCGACCCTGCTCAAAATCATGGCCGGACTCGACAAAGATCATGAAGGCGAAACTAAACTTGCCAAAGGAATGACGGTTCGTTACGTCGCACAGGAGCCAGAGCTGGACCTGGACGCCACCGTTCGCGCCAATCTGATGAGCGCGCTGAAGCCGATTACGGACAAAATAGATCGATTCAATGAAATTTCCGTTCTGATGGGCGATCCGGAGCAGGAGTCCAATTTCGACAAGCTGATGGAGGAGATGGGAGAACTTCAGGAAGCCATCGACGCCGTAGACGGCTGGAATTTGGACCACCAAATAGATATTGCGGCCGACGCGCTCGTCCTTCCGCCCGACGAAGCCATAGTCAGAAAACTTTCCGGAGGCGAACGCCGACGCGTCGCGCTCTGCATGGCCCTGCTTGAAAAACCCGATCTTCTCCTGCTCGACGAACCGACAAACCATCTGGACGCCGAAACGATTCAATGGCTTGAAGGGACGCTTCGCGACTATCCCGGCACCGTAATTATTGTTACGCACGACAGGTATTTTCTGGATAATGTGACCAAATGGATTCTTGAACTTGAAAATACCGTCGGAATCCCATTCGAGGGAAATTATTCCAGTTGGTTGGCCCAGAAAGCCGAACTTCTCCGAATCATCGAGAAAAAAGAAACTCAGCGTCAGAAAGTACTTCAGCGCGAACTCGAATGGATTCAAATGGCGCATAAAGGACGTAAACAGAAAAACGAAGCGCGAATCAAATCGTACGAACAGCTTGTAAATCAGCAGACAATCGACGATAAAAGCGACGCTATCATTCAAATCGCACCCGGTCCGCGCCTTGGCGAAAAGGTCATTCAGGTCGAAAATATTTCAAAAAGTTTCACTATTGGCGGAAACGATATCAAACTCCTGGATAACGTGTCGTTCAATATTCCGCGCGGCGCGGTAGTTGGAGTAATCGGTCCGAACGGAACGGGAAAAACCACTCTGTTCCGAATGCTTGTCGGCGAAGAAACTCCGGATTCCGGCGTCATCTCTATCGGAGATACGGTGCAGCTTGCATAC
>CAZWOV010000562.1:0-1584 GCA_964635645.1 uncultured Planctomycetaceae bacterium
AAGAAAACGGCGTTCGCCGCAAACGGATTCACGTTTGAACAGAATGGACTCCCGTTTCTCTTTTCTCGGCGCGTCGTCTGGTATTTGTTGAAAATACAGTTTTTAAGAACGTTTCAGACCGGATAAACAAAAACTGCGCGGCGGACTTACGTCTGACGCGCAGTTTTTCATTTCATCCCATCTAGAAAATTACAGTTACGACTACCTCCTTTTCGATTGCAAGAAATGATTTTCCATTAAAACATTTTTCCGAAAGAACCGCGTCGATAACGCTCTTCGGAATGTCCTTACCAACTTCGATCTTATGTCTGCAACATAAATTTGTCCGCTCAATTCCCTTCGTCATTTACCCCCTTAAACAGACGTTTATGTTTCTCACGGATCGCCTTCCCGCAACTCGGCGCGAACGGGGGTAATCGATCTGGAGGAATCAGAAAGCGACCCGCACCAGAACCGGCGCATGGTCCGACGCGCCCGGCGCATGGAGAACTTCCGCGCTCTTAACGTTAACGGCGTCGGGAGCGAGCGTCGTCAAAACATAGTCGATTCGAATATTGGGCCTGTCGGAAGGAAAAGTAGGCGCGTCGGGCGAAATTACCGTCCAGAGCGACGCCAGTTTTTTGATTTCCTCCGAGTCGGGCAAAGAATTAAAGTCGCCGCAGAGAAAAATCGGTTTCTCGAACTTCTTCCGTTCCGCTTCAATAATCTCAATAGAAGCCAAACGGCTCTCTTTTGTCAGCGAGAGGTGCGTATTAAAAAAAACAAACGCCGGAAACTCCAACACCTGAAGCGTCCTTTTTTCTTCCTCGCCAGGAAGCGGCACGTTATAGACGCGAATCGGTTCGCGCGTCGCCAGAGACGTTATACCGTACGCTCCGCCCTGAAAAGGAATAGCCTGCGCAAAAAAAGCGTTCATTCCGACGGCCTTTCCCAATTCGGCCGGAATGTCCCGATTCCCGCAGCGTTTGGAAAAACGATCCAGTTCCTGAAGTCCCGCAATATCCGGCGCGTATTTCCGGATCGCCGCCGCGGGACGTTCAAGATCAACGTCGGGCGCGTCCAGTCCGCGGCAGTTCCGAATATTAAACGACATGATACTTAATTCTTCGGCTTGAGCGGAAAACGCAAAAACGCCCAGGACGAAACCGCAAACCCAAAACAGGAACAAAAGGCGGGTAATTTGAAAATCACGTTTCATGAAAAAACCTCTTCTAATAATAAATAACGAACGAAAACGCCAAACAGGACGTCCTCCCTAATCTCCGGAACGATACGAAAACAATTACGCAATCGGCAGGAAAAGGCCCGGCTTACGCAATCGGCAGGAAAAGAGAAACAAGTCCCCAAAACCTCGCGGCCCAAAATCCACTCAGAACCAGCGTCAGAATCCCCAACGGTCTTCTGATTTTTCTGGAAACAAAAACAGTCGAAAGCAGCCAGACCGTTCCTGAAAGCAGGAAAAAAAACGAAAACATTACTCTTTCCGCATAAAAACCCGATTCGGGAAAGCCGCCGCTGCCGCCGGACGCCGCGTGAAAAATTCCCCAGACGAAGAGCGCCGTAAGAGGAACCAAAAGCCGAAAA
>CAZWOV010000563.1:0-1584 GCA_964635645.1 uncultured Planctomycetaceae bacterium
GCCAAATCCGATCCCAACCGTCCGACCGTGCCGACCATCCGACCGTCTCAATCGTTCGACCGTCTCAATCGTTCGACCGCCTCAATCATCCGACCGTCTCAATCGTTCGACCGTCTCAACCGTCCGACCGCTCAGAGTTCAAGCGCCGACGTTCAGCCCCCGGAAGGCGATTTCCACACGTCCTTCCAGAGAACGCCGCCCCATGAAAGACCTACGCCAAAACCAATCATCATGGACTGCTTTCCATAGGTCTGATTTCCGTTTTTGCGCAATTCGTCAATCAATATCGGAATAGAATTACTGACCGTATTGCCGTATTTCTCCATCCGAATCGGAACCTTCTGCGGGTCAAGAGCCATCGTCACGGAAAGACTTTCCAACATTTTCCGCGTCGCCTGGTGCATCAGAAAAAGATCAACGTCTTCAAGCGAAATTCCACCCTTTTCAAGCAGTTTATGAACAAGCGGCGGAATACGCGAATTGGTAAAACGGAGCAGTTCCGGCCCGTCCATATACAAATTACTGGCCCAGCGTCTTCGATGCCGCGGCTTAAGCGAAAGCTCTTCCGGCCGCATTCCGCGCCCGTATGCAATCAATGAATTAGCGCCTTCGCCGTCCGTCCCAAAAAGAAACGGCCCGAGCGTCTGCGTTTCTCCGGCGTCAATAATCGAAGCGGTCGCGGCGTCGCCGAAAATCGTCCGCAAAGAACGGTCGCCGCTGTCAATATATTTGGAATATGTTTCCGACGTAATCAAAAGAATCCGTTTGGCAACCCCGGAACGAATCAACCCGTCGGCAAGCCCCAAACCGTAAACATATCCCGAGCACCCCAGATTAAAATCCAAAGCGCCGCACTCCGGGCTTAACCCCAGACGATACTGAACCAGACAGGCCGTAGTCGGAATAGGATAGTCGGGCGACTGCGTGCACAGCAAAATAAAATCAATCGATTCTTTCGGAATAGAGTAATCCTCAAACAAACGCTCGCAAGCCTTCGCCGCCATATCGGAGACAAATTCGTCAGGCGCTGTCAGACGGCGTGAAAAAACTCCTGTCTTTGCATAAATTTCATCCATATCCCATTCTGGATGCTCTGCCCGAAGATCGTCGATCGTTTCACATTTTTCAGGCAAATAAACAGAAATTGGACCTAGGGTTGCGTATTTCATCTGAAAGTCCTCTAAACTTCTTAAAATTTAATTAGGTTAATCATACTTGAAAAAGCTGCTTGCGTCAAGGCGTCAAAGCTGATTTTCTACTAAAAAAACTAAAAAAAGCTGATTTTCAACATCTTTATCGAATCAAACTTCATATTCAACAAATACTAAACTTAAGAAAAAATTTTTTTACCGCCGGAATACTCCGTCCTTCTCGAAAATATCTTTTCCCAAACGCGATGAAGACTTCCATAAAAAAATTTTGACCGCCCCGTTTCCCGACAAACCGTCTTCTCCTTACGCAAACGCCCATACGAAAACAAGGAAACCAAACGTCAAAATTTCATCAGGAACCGTACTGGTCAAGTAAAAAAAGCGCGTCTCTCTCCGACGCTTCCGATCCCCTTCCAGCCAGAAGACACGAACT
>CAZWOV010000564.1:0-1582 GCA_964635645.1 uncultured Planctomycetaceae bacterium
CGAACCATCCGCTACGCTGCGCAATACCGGAAGCTGGACGCCCGTCGAACGCTGAAGAATCGTCGCCATGTCGTCCCCTTTCGGCATAACCGTCTTCGTCTGAAAAAGAAAACGGTCTACCTGCGCCTCCGGAAGCGGATAGGTTCCTTCCTGTTCAAGGGGATTCTGCGTCGCAATCAGGGTAAATGGATCAGGCAAATCAAAACGCTCCGTCGATACGGTTACCGACCCCTGCTCCATCGCCTCAAGCATCGCGGCCTGCGTTCGCGGCGACGTTCGATTGATCTGATCAACCAACACGATACTGGCAAAAATCGGCCCCTTCTGGAACTCGAAAGAACGCCGTCCCTGAGCGGTCTCCATGATGATATGCGTCCCAATTACGTCCGTCGGCATAAGATCCGAAGTACACTGAATCCGACTGGACGAAAGCGTGACGATCTCCGCCATGGACGTTCCCAAATGCGTTTTTCCCGTACCGGGCAACCCCTCGACCAGAACATGCCCGCCAAGAAGCAACGCCGCTAGCGACGCGCGAACAGCTTCGTCCTGACCGATGACCGCTTTTTTTAATTCATGCTCAAGTTTTTCATAATCCGCCGCCACGCCCTGCAAAAGCTGGGCCATCTCTTCGCGCGTATATGCCATTCCGTAAGACTCCTGTTTTCAAGTATCTAAAATGATTGCTCTTTCCTATTAGTATAAACAGGAAATAAAAAATTTCTACCCTCTCCGCCGGTTTTTGAAAAATTTTTTCATATTTTTTCTAATTTTTCCTGAAAATACCAACTGGACTCATGAATTTGGAGATCATTCCGCGTCTGTTTTTCCGCGATTGAAAATTTAAGATTTTCAACCGCCGAACAGGACGTTCGTCACAACCACAAACATAAAACCGGCAAGAAGTGAAAATGTCGCCATTTTTTCGTATCCGTGAGAGTGCGTTTCGGGAATCATTTCGTCGCTGACCACATAAAGCATCGTCCCGCCCGCAAACGAAAGAACAAACGGAAGAATTCCGGAAGTAAAACCGATCAGAGAATAACCGCAAAACGTTCCCAAAATCTCGATCATTCCGATAAAAAAAGCGATTCCGAAAGCGCGAAGAAACGAAACCCCAATCGCCAGAAGAGGCGCGATAACGACCATTCCCTCCGGAATATTCTGAAGCCCGATACTCAAAGCTACCGTCAGTACGTCTCCCGGATTTCCCGTTCCAAAGCTCACGCCAACGGCCAGTCCTTCCGGAAATTTATGAATAGCAATCGCCGTAACAAAAAGCAGAACCTTATGGATTCCCTCCATATTTCCTGCGTTTCCATGATCTTGCCGGTGTTCGCGGTCTATCCCCGTCAAACGATGAAGGTGAGGCGTGAGGCGGTCAATGAATCCGATCGTTAAAGCCCCCGCAAAAACCCCGAAAACGACCTGCCAGAGAAAAAAAGGAGCTTCTGAACATTCTGTTGCCGGGAGAATCAGCCCGACGACGGCGGCGGCGAGCATCAACCCCGCGGCCATGCCCAATACCGCGTCGTTAAAACGGTGCGGGATATTTTTAAGAAAAAAACCCGCCGCGGCCCCA
>CAZWOV010000565.1:0-1580 GCA_964635645.1 uncultured Planctomycetaceae bacterium
TGCCCGGGAACTATTGACAACGACCTGAACGGAACGGATTTTACGATTGGTTTCAAAACTGCGGTTCAGACTGCGGTTGAGGCGGTGGATAAACTTCGCGATACGGCTTCGAGTCATCACCGGATGTTCCTGGTTGAATTGATGGGTCGTCATTGCGGATTTGTTACGCTTTATACCGCTATTGCCGCCGGTTGCGAAGTCGCGTGTATTCCAGAAGCTCCGTTGAAAATAGAAGATATTGTGGAGAAATTGGAAGATCTTAAAAAACGCGGAAAGACTTCAATCATTACCGTCGTTGCGGAAGGATATCAGGACGGCGCGACGGCTCTTCAGAACAAACTGAAGGAAGCCGGGTGTCCGTATCCCATGCGTTCCGTTGTTCTCGGGCATTTGCTTCGGGGAGGAGACCCGTGTCCGGAAGATAGAATTTTGGCGGCGCAGACGGGAAATATGGCCGTTCGCGGAATTTTAGCGGGAGAGACGGATAAAATGGCCGGCGTACGGAATAATCAGGCGGTTCTGACTCCGATTGAGGAAGCGATTCAGGGACGCCGCGAGACTCCGGAAGATCTGATTCGACTTTTGGAACAGGTTAGCCGCTAAGCTCTTTTGTTGTGGAAAGCGTTGGTTCGGACGGTATTTTTTACGGAAATTTTAAAATTCACGACGGTTTGAGACTGGGTATTCGTTATGGTTTGTTCATTTGAAAGTACTCGAAAGATGGTTTCCCGAGGGATGGTTTTGATTGTTGCTTGCGTATTATTAACGACGATGGGTTGCTCCGACGGAAAGGAAGATTCTGAAAATACGTCGGTCGGCGTATCGGTTGAATCCTCTGAGAAAGGAAACGACTTGTTAAAGACGGATAGCGAAGAAAAAACGTCCGCCACGGCAGAGTTCCAGATTATTTCGGGAATCGAGCCGGGTGAGAAAAATGAATTGGCGAAATCGGGAGCCCAATCGGAAAACGGAGATGAAATTTCTCTGGAAGAGGCGATTCGTCGGGATTTTGAAGAAGGAATGAAGAATGCTCTTGGTATGGAAAAGACCGATCCGGAGGGAGCCAGCCGCGCTTATCAGGCGTTGACGGCGGATTATCCGAATCGATTTGAACCGTATCATCGTCTGGCGTTGCTTTTTGAGGCGGCGCAGGACCAGGAAGCGGCGATAGCCCTCTACGAGGAGGCTCTCCGAATGAATCCGGCCAGCGCGGTCTTTTTTAATGATTTTGGATGGTATCTTTATTCTGTTCATGAATATGAACGCGCGGCGGCGATGCTTCAAAAAGCGTTGTCGCTGGACGCCGGAAATCCGAAATATATCACGAATCTGGCTCTTACTACGGCGGAACTGGGACGTTGGGAAGAGGCGTTCGCGCTGTTTCAGAAAGCGCCGGGCGCAAAATCTTTCGATTCTTATTCCGCTATTGCCGCGATTCAATTGAAACAGGCGTCGAACGCGTTGGAGAAAGAAGATATTTCGGCAGGAAAACTTAAACTTGAAATGGCGAAGGAAAATCTCAGAAAAATAAAATCGTTGACGTCCGAATCATCGACGGTCGATGAACTTCAAGTTTGGGC
>CAZWOV010000566.1:0-1574 GCA_964635645.1 uncultured Planctomycetaceae bacterium
GCAGGTTTTTTCGGCGGCGTTGCGTCGAGAAATGTTTGCGAACGGTTTTCGCGCCGGTTTGATTGGCAATCAGTTGCCGACTTCTTTCCTGCGTATTTTAAAGATACGCGACGATCAGAATCCCAATGAAGTCGTGACGACGATTCGCCTTGACGGAGTTGTGGAAGATCAGTTTTTGAACCGTAAAACGGTTACCGCGCGGAATGGTCAGCGCAACGAGATTAACGTTTCCGAAATTATTCCGCAGGCGACCGTCCTGTTTAATGAAAACGGCGCGCTCGGCGGCGAAACGTTTTATTCCGCCCAGGGCGTATTGGTTCTCAAGACGGAAACCTGCGGAGACGGAAGCGTTGATATTGAATTTATTCCGGAAATTCAGTATGGTCAGGCCCGTCAGACGTTTTCCTATGAAGCGGGCGTCGCTACGATGGCGACGGCAAGGCCTAAACGGACGTTCGATACGTTGCGGGGCAAGCTGAACGTTACGCCGGGACAATTCGTCGTTTTGACGAGTCTTTCTGATTCCAACGGAAACGTCGGCTCTTTCTTTTTTACTTCCGAAGGCGAAACGGGCGCTTTGCAGAAAATGATTTGTTTTCGCGTCCTTCAGACGCGGCATAACGAAATGTACACGGAGGACGGAACGCTTCCGATGGATCCTTCCGACGCGGCCGCCGAGACTCTGGAAAAGCCGGAGGATGAGTAGACGAAGAAAGAAAACGGTCGGAGAAGGCTTTTTTCTTTCTTTTATCCGAGATTTCTAACGATTGCGAGATGGAAAATGTTTTCCGGAATTCTGAAAATTTCCCGCGTCTTTGTTTTGGCGGCGCTGTTGGCGATTGGAGCGGCGGAGCGTTCTGTCCGCGCGGAATCGGCGCCGAGTTGGCGCGGTCCGACGGATTTGGTTGCGGCTCCGGACGGTCGAACTCTCTGGGTCGCTTGTCTGGATTCGTCTGAACTGATTGGGATTGAAACGGAATTTGATACGGTTAAGCAAAGCGTTCCTCTTCCGGCGCCGCCTACGGGGCTGGCGCTTTCACGAGACGGGAAACGTTTGTTTGCGACGTGCGATCCGCGCGTTCAAACGACGCTTCCGTCTTCTCCGAAGCCCTCGGTTCCCAACCCGGTTCTTCTCTGTCTCGACTCGGACTCTGGAAAAACGCTATGGTCCGCAGAGTGCGGCGAGGGTGCGCAGTCGCCTGTTCTTTCGCCGGATGAGAAACGGCTCTATCTTTGCGCCCGATTCAGTAATCGAGTTGAAGCGATTGACTTGACGTTGGAGTTTCCGAAGGTCGTTTGCGAGATTCCAATGATACGCGAGCCTTTTGCCTGCGCCGTTACGCCGGATGGAAAAATGCTGGTTGTTTCTAATCTGCTTGTCAACGAAAAGACGCAGGATGAATTTTTCATTGTTGGAAAAGTCGCGTTGGTTGATACTCAAACGCAGGAGACGGAATACGTTGATTTTCCAAACGGTACGATTAATATCCGCGGCGTGTGCGTTTCGCCGGACGGTCTTTACGCTTACGTTGTGCATTCAATGGGGAGTTATGCCATTCCTACGGGACAGGTCG
>CAZWOV010000567.1:0-1570 GCA_964635645.1 uncultured Planctomycetaceae bacterium
TCCTTTAAAAAACAAAATTACCGTTTTTTTAGGATACCATACTTTAAATGTTTCTTCAAGGGGGGGGAGGAATTTTGAGTGCAAAAATTCCGGAAATTTTATGCCCCTCAGGAAATTACTCCAAAGAATCAAATAGAAATCGTTTCAATTTTTTCAGAAAGAATTTCGCCCTTTCCTTCCGACTGCAACGCAATCAAAAATCATTACGGAAAAAACTTTATGAGAAATTTCAAATCAAAATTTCCTTCGGCAAACGAAAATGAGAGGGAAACATTTTCAGAAAAATACTTCCCTCTCAAACTTACGTTCCCGGTTTTTCAAAAAATTTTATTCCATTTCAGATCACCAGTTCCAAGCGGGAGTACAACAGGGATCTTTCCATAGATCAAGAATCTCGTCGTCGACTTTCGCGAGCAGGAACTGGAATCCAGCCGTTTCCTGAACAGTCAGATATTCGCCGGCTTTGCAAACCGCCAGCTCAATTCCTTTCGCATCGAAAAATTTCTTCGCGGCGCGGGCCACAATAAGCATTTCCATCATCGTCGTCGCGCCGGAACCGTTAACCAGCAGGAGAACTTTATCGCCTTTACCGGCTTTGACGGCTTCCGTAAGCGGAACAAGCATTTTTTCAACGGTTTCATCGGCAGAGAGCATCTTACCGCGACCGGTACCGGCTTCGCCATGCTGTCCCATGCCGATTTCCATTTCGTCGTCGCCCAGTTCAGAGATAACCATACCGTTAGACGGATGAGTCGCGCCTTTAAGAGCGACGGCCAGGGTCGCCATATTATCGTTGAATTTGTTCGCGACGCGAGCAACTTCCTGAAGATTCCATCCGCGCTCTGCGGCGGCGCCCGCAACTTTGATAAGCGGAACGCAACCGACCAAACCGCGTCGGTCTTCAATCGGAGCGTCGGCGCCGGGCGCGATATCTTCGTGGGTGTTCACGTTGACGATATTTTCAAGTCCGAAATCCGCGGCCATCTGCTGCGCCATATCGCTGGAAAGGACGTCGCCCGCATGGTTCAAAGTCACGAGAAGGGTACCGGCAGGACGGTTAACCATTTTCAGAGCTTCAACGACTTCCATTGGACCGGGAGCCGCAAAAATATCGCCGACGACGCTCACGTCAAGCATTCCCTTGCCGACAAAACCGGAAAGGGCCGGTTCGTGACCAGCGCCGCCAAGAGTAACAATGGCGACTTTATCTTCTGATTTCTTTTCTTTGCGGCAGACCAGTTTGCGTTCTTCAAGATCGCCCGCTTCAAGAGAAATAATATCGCCGGAAGTGATTTCAAGACCTTCGAGCAACTCTTTCGTGAGGTTGGCCGGATCGTTGATGAATTTCTTCATGACCATAATGAATACTCCATTCGTTTGGAAAATTTATCGTATGGGAAAAAATACCTTAACGTCAATAGGATACCATACTTCGCGCGATTCTTCAAGAGGGGGGGAGAAAATAAACTTTTTTTTCGGAAAATTGTCTTTCTTTTTCTCAAAACATTCAGAATCAAGATAAAGTCTCCGCAAAACCTGTTTTTTCTTTTCGGAATTCCCTCCCTGATTT
>CAZWOV010000568.1:0-1566 GCA_964635645.1 uncultured Planctomycetaceae bacterium
GTAAACGGTCTTGAGCTTGTGAAGGCCGCAAAGCGTATTCTCGCGTCAAACGACGAAATCAGATGCAGTCGGGAGAAATCGTTCGTCAACCGCGTTCGCGATCAAAGCAAACAGTGGAAAAACTGCCGTCTGGAAGGATTTGATTGGAACGACGCGGAAGGTCCCTGTCAAAGAGCCTTCGACCCGTTCGGAGACGGCGGCGTGAAAATGATCAATATACCGGGACATTGCGACGGACTGTGCGCGGTAAAAATCAAAAATGCCGAAGGAAAATACGTTCTTCTCTTTTCAGACGGCGGCTACGCCGCAAAGTCATGGAAGGAAACATTACCTCCGGCGTATGCATGGATAAAGCGGCGCAAAGAAAATCTCTGGAATGGATTAAAGAACAGAGCGAACATAAGGACTGCGTGGAATCGTTGGCCAAACACGACGCCGAGGTCGCGCCGCACCGTATTATTTTATGACGAGAGGAAGCGCGACATATCTGCGAGGAATAAAGAGGAATAAAAATGAAAGCGTTAACCTATTTTGAACGCGGCAAGTTCGCCCTGACGGACAAGCCGAAACCGGAAATTATCAACCCGCGGGACGCAATCGTCCGCGTAACGCTGGGAAGTATCTGCGCCAGCGATTTGCATATCAAACACGGTTCCGTACCCAAAGCAGTTCCCGGTATTACCGTCGGTCACGAGACGGTAGGCGTCGTGGACCAGGTCGGCGCTGAAATAACGACTTTCAAACCCGGCGATCGGGTAACGGTAAACGTGGAGACGTTCTGCGGCGAATGTTTCTTCTGCAAGCGGGGATTCGTGAACAACTGCTCCGACCCCAACGGCGGCTGGGCGTTAGGTTGTCGTATCGACGGCGGACAGGCTGAATTTGTCCGCGTCCCCTATGCTGATCGGGGACTGAACAAAATTCCCGACGGCGTAACCGACGAACAGGCTTTATTTACGGGCGACGTCCTCGCTACCGGTTTCTGGGCGGCCCGTATCTCCGAAATTAAGAACGACGATACCGTTCTCATCATCGGCGCGGGACCGACGGGTATCTGCGCACTCCTGTGCGTGATGTTAAAGCGGCCCAAACGGATTATCGTCTGCGAGAAAGATCCGGCAAGAGCGCAGTTTGTCCGAAAGCATTATCCCGACGTTCTCCTTTGCCCGCCGGAAACCTGCGAAGAGTTTGTCCGCGCCAACTCCAACCGCGGCGGCGCGGACGCGGTTCTTGAAGTCGCCGGCGCAAAAAACACCTTCGAACTCGCCTGGAAATGCGCCCGACCGAATGCAATCGTAACCGTAGTCGCCCTCTACGACGAAGCGCAGACGCTCCCCCTGCCCGATATGTACGGAAAGAATCTGACCTTCAAGACCGGCGGCGTGGACGGCTGCGACTGCGACGAAATCCTCCGCCTGATTGAACAGGGCAAAATTGACGCTACGCCGTTGATTACCCACAGATTCCGTCTTGCAGATATCGAAGAGGCGTACCGCATCTTTGAAAATCGGCTGGATGGCGTGATCAAAATTGCGATTACGGAGTAATGAAAGGAGTCTGTTTTAC
>CAZWOV010000569.1:0-1565 GCA_964635645.1 uncultured Planctomycetaceae bacterium
TAAAACGCACTTCGCCATGACCGGAAAACAGTCGCCGGAAAACTCTCAATCCGGTCCCGCCGATTTCAGCTCCGGAACTTCAGGAAATTCAAAAGAAACCCAAACGTCCGTTTCCAATTCTGAAAACGCCGCCCCAAAGGAAACGTCTCCGCATTCGGAAAAAAATCCGTTTCTTTCTCCTCAAACGGAACAGGACAAAGAACTCGCGGAACGCCCCTGGATTCGCCTTCAGCTTCTGACGTTGGAAAGACTCCTGGATATCGCTCGGCAGGTTTCCGTATTCCAAAGTTCCACGCCCATGGCCAAGGACGAGAAAAAAAACTGGTTTGAAAATTGGGATTTTCTGCGCCTTGGACTCGAACGCATTCTTCATCTGTCGATGGATTTTCGAAAGGAACCCGTTCATTCTGAAATGCGGCGTGATTTTGAACTCCTCCAGGACGAAGGAAATCGAATTTTCAGCGCCGCTCAGGACAAAACGCTCAAAAAACAAATGGAACAGGGAATGAAGGAATTAAAAAAAGCCTCGCTATGGCTTGTCTTTATCCAGAATATCCCTTTAGAAGAATTAAATTGTCAGGCTTTTGATTCCGATGGTATTTCCAATTTCAGGATAAGGACCGTTTCCTCTCGAACGTCATGGAAACCAAAATTTTCCGGCGAAGCGCTCTACACGCTTTTTTTCACCGCGATGCTCTTGCTGGGACATTATTTCTATCCCTCCATTCCGGAAGAAGTAAGAACGGCGCCTTTCTGGTTCCTATCCTGCGGTTCCCTCTGGCTGATTTGCGGATTAAATTTCTGGGCGGGATTCCTCATGCTTACGGCCTCCGCGCTTCTCCTGACTTACCGAATCGCAAAAATGAGTTGGCAAGTCTGATCCACAAAAGTTCAGGACGACGTATCCGGCGCTCGAAAACGTTTCCACGCGCGGTTTCGTTTACTTTATTTTTTTGATCAATCCCCAAAAACCGGAAACGATCGGAGCCGAAATTTTCACGGCGGACGGAACCGTTCCATACGCATTCGTCTGAAATCGGAAAATCCCGTTCGCCGCGAAAACAAACGGATTCCTGAACGCAAAAACATGGTCTTATTTCAGGATTCAGCGGCGTCACGGCAATTCACCCCGTTTTTCAGAATCCAAACTTCCCAATGTAAAATCTACGTAAAACCTGCGTAAAATCTTTTACGAACTTCCCTCTCCCTAATTGAAATTTCATAAAAATCTGATATAGTTAAACAGAGTATGGTTTCATAAATTTTCAGGGAGTTCAGACATGGTTGACATGAAATTGGTTGACGCCGCTTTTCAGGAACCCGACTTTGATTCGTTGCCCGTCCGCGCGGTTGTTAAGCATTGGAAAACTGATTGCGCCCAAAAAACAGTTATTGCGGATCTTCAGACCCAATTAACCGGTTTCAAAGCGCTTGTCGGCTCTTTAGTTCTGCGCGCTCAGTTTCGAAAATTTCTTGCGGACGACGAACAGAACGTCGGAATTCTTATTCCGCCGTGCGTACCCGCCGTTTTGACGAACGCGGCGTTGACGCTGGACCGACGAGTA
>CAZWOV010000570.1:0-1563 GCA_964635645.1 uncultured Planctomycetaceae bacterium
GAGCGTATGGAGGCCGATCGTACTCTGGATATTCTGAAACCTGTTCAGGCGGAATTTGAGAAGGAATTGGAGAAGTCAATTTCCGGTAATCTTGATTTTTTGAACTACCCAATTGGTTTTCTGCGTCTTTCGCGTTCGGAAGAGTGCGAGAAGCCGTTTGGAAAAAGTTTGTTGCCGAAAGCCGGAGATTTAAGGAATTCGGATTTTCTGTCGGATGTTTTGAACCCTTCTGGAACGGAGAGCGGCGTTGCCGATTCGCGGGCGTCGTTTCAGGAGGCGCGGCGTATTGCCGTCGCTTTGGGAGATTTGATTTCCGAATTTCAGTTTATGCGTTTTCGCGTCTGGTTTTTAGAGCTTGACGGAACCGTGAACGCCGCGTCGAAATTTGATGGAGAACGTCTGCACGAGGATATTGGCGGCGCGGATGAAGAATACGTTTTCGGCGTTGAACATGAATCCGGCGTTTTTTCAGAGGAACGCGAGATTGACGATAATCGTCGCAAAGAGGACGTTGAATCCGAGGTTGATTCCGTAAAGCAGGGAATCGAAAAAAAACGCGCGGTTTCAAAGAAAACCTTTTCAAAAGAGGAAAAACGGATTTCCGGAAAAGCTCTGTTGGAACAGTTTGTTTCGTCCCGCTCGCCTGAACGCAATCGTTTTGTCGGCGATTTCCGTAAGTTGCTGACGTATTCCTGTCTGGCGCTTGGAATGGACGCCGTTGGAATTTACTTGCCGAATTTTGAGAATCGGACTTTTAAACTGCGCGCTCATTATGGTTTGGCGATGGATCGGCTGATGAGTGAAATTCGAAGTTTTGAACGCGCTCAGGTTGATTTGCGCGTTTATCAGCAGAATATCGTAGTTCCGATTGACGAATCCTGGCCGGAAGGAATGGGCGAGATACCGGAAGACTTTCCGACCGCCGTATGTATTCCGCTTCGGTCCAGAAATTTCAGTTACGGGACGGTCTGGTTTTTTTCCAATAAATCGTTTATTTCAGAAGCGACGACGAGACTCATCGAACTGTTTGGCGAATTATTCGCGTTAAATATCGAAAACGAACATTTGCAGCGCAGAGAATCCGGCGCGGTTGAATATCGCCGCGAACTTAAGGCGGCTTCCAGATTTCAGGCGCTTGCGTCTCCCGTTCATTTGACGGGAAATTTTGAAATTGCTGGCTGGACGAAAGCGGGACGCACTCTTCATTGTCTGCGGTTTGGAGATTCCTTTTCCAATCGGCGCCTTCGCGCGCGGAATTCAGTAAGCGGCGATTTTTATGAATGGCTGACTCTTCCGGATGGTCAAACGCTTATTGCGCTGGGAAGCGTGGGAGTTCCCGGTCTTGCCGGCGCGATGCTTGTCGCCGCGGTCCGTTCCGCTTTACGCAGCCACGCTTCGTATGGACATTCCGTTTCGGAACTTCTGACGCGGGTTAATCAGACGCTTTGGCTCCAATTGGCGGCCGATGCGGAAATTTCGCTTTTCTGCGCGGTCGTTCGGCAGGAATCTCCTTACCTGGGAATTCATTTTGCCCAGACGGGAAATTTGAGCGGACTGAAAATA
>CAZWOV010000571.1:0-1562 GCA_964635645.1 uncultured Planctomycetaceae bacterium
CAATCCGCGAAACATTAATTAACTAATCAAATTTTTCGTTAATTAACTAATCAAAATTTTTCGTTTCCAGTTTGGGTGAACGAGTGAAAAGTTTTTGGTACAGAGAACAAATGCGCTTTACTATTCCTTTTTCGTTGTTGATCGGAGATTCAGTTTTTTCAATATCGGCGGAAAAAATACTTAAGTCGGCCGACGAGGCGGCGGCTGGTTCGGACGAAACGCTTTCTTTGTCCTCTTCGCCCTGGCGAAAGGTTTGGAAAATTTCCGTTGATTTTTCTAGAGTTTGAAGAAGCGGCGAGTCGTCGCTTGTTTTTTGAATTGCCTGGGAGACGGCTTCTTCGGTTTCTTCAAATTCAGCCAGCCCGCAATTCCAGCCGTTTTCCTGAAGAAGAGTGGCGAGCGAATTTAAACATTCAATTTCGGAAGACGCGGCAAGGGTATCTTCGGTCGAAGCGTTTTTCAACTGGGACTCAATAAGTTCTT
Source organism: uncultured Planctomycetaceae bacterium (assembly GCA_964635645.1). Lineage (GTDB taxonomy): Bacteria > Planctomycetota > Planctomycetia > Pirellulales > Thermoguttaceae > RGIG3701. The sequence goes on from CAZWOV010000571.1 coordinate 484, forward strand.
CCAGAATGGATTTTCGAAAAAAACCGCCTGAATTTAAATTTTCGTCCAGGAAAAAGGCTCCAAGATCAGAATTCTGTTCCAGAATAGTCACAGCGTCTAACCAACCGGCCTGGAAACGAGTTCCAGTCGGCATTAGATAAACATAATCGGAATCGCACAGATTTAACCCCAGACGAAAACATTCCCAGCAGGAATCGTTTGGCAAAGTAAACTCCGTCGGCGCTTCCACAAAATGAACTTCGTCTTCGTTTAGATCGTATGGATTTTCATAAATCTTACTTTTAATAACAAAAATATCGCATGAATCTGGACGGTTTTCCAAAATGGAAAGGAGAGAATCCTCTAATTCTTCCGGAGTCGCGCGGTATGAAATGATGAAGGTTAATCGCTTCACGTCGTCCTCAGTCGAATGAACATGGCGTTGGAATATTAAAGTTGGAAACAGCGTTGCGTTTGGTTTTCAGATCAGTCCTGTCGGGCAGAACGACTTTGCCGTGGATTTGCGTACGGGAAATGGTTCCCCACCGCCGACTGTCTTCACTGACGAAAAAATTATCGCCTATTAAATAGTACTCCGATTCGCAGTCAAATGCAAGCGTTTTTTCCCCATTTTGCGCAATTTTGTGGAATTTTGTTAAATTTTTTTCCCAGTATTCTCCGCGAAAGAGTTGGAGGCGTCGAATTTCAATCGTCTGATTTCCTGGACTCCAGATTTCGGCGATTGCGTGTGCAGACGATTTCTCTGCCGGTAATTGCGCGGGAAGTAGGGGGGAAAAGGAGGATTGCGTAATTGAAAACGAAGGGTCTGAAACGACTGCCGTCGTGGAATGGGAGCATACGTCGGAAAACGGAGGCAGAGAAAAAGTCAGGAACTCGCGGAGCGGAGCGTCGTCGGCGGTTAAACGCGGAATACCGTCCAATGTTGAAAAGAGAAGAGAACAAGCGGTTCCCTCCGGTATTTCTTTTTCCATTCGGAAAAATGAAACGTCGATTTTCTGTTGATTGTCCGGCCAAGCTTCTTCGGCATAAGACGTAAAGAAAGCGGGATTGGATGCGAACGTTTTTTGAAATTCTGTTTT
>CAZWOV010000572.1:0-1543 GCA_964635645.1 uncultured Planctomycetaceae bacterium
GCATTCGATCATGATAAAGGGATCGCCTTCGAGCTGGACTTTCAAACCTTTGCGGAATTCGCTGGTATTGATACTGACCACGTTTCTGTTCCTTCCTGTTTAAATAAAATAACTTTTTGGCCGATAAAAGGAAAGGCTTTTCCGAAAACGCCGACTCTCTTACGAGAGATCGCCGTCTATCGGCCGAATTGGAGACACAAATTCCTGTATTAATTAAAATTGAAATAAAGCAATGGAAAACCATTTTGTTCATCCGCGCGGGGCCCAAACGGTTAATTTTCCGCAGGCCGGAACGCGGCGCCCGTCCGACGTCCAGTCTATTTCAGGAAAGGAGGCTTTTCCCGCCGATGATCCTTTTTTAAAAGATAAAACGAAAAGGAACGACGATGAAAAATCTCTTTCCCGCGGGGAATTGACAAAAAATCTTCAGCGCACAGGAGCGTCGGCCGAAGGGAAGGCAAATTTCGGCGTATCGATGAAAACTCCCCGTCAAGCCTCAACGGAAAACGGCGCCAATGAATTTAACGCTGAAACCGCGCGTGGGAAAACCTTCAGGTTGCTGACGCTGAAAGATATTTTGCCGCAGTGGGGTTTTTCTCCCGAAGAGGTCGAGGCGAGTCTGCGTACGGAACGGCGCGTGGGATTTCCAATGGCGTTGACGCCGTATTTTGCGCGGTATGCCGGGAATCCGGAGTGCGAAGCAATTCGGAAGCAGGTTCTTCCGTCTTCAGACGAACTCATGGAGAGAGAACATTTTACCACGAATCCGCTTAAAGAGCAAGCCCCCGCGGCAAAAAATTTTAATCCGGTTTTTTTGCTTCAAAAGTACCGGGGACGCGCTTTATTGATGACGGCGATGGAATGTTTTGGAAATTGCCGTTTTTGTTTCAGGAGACATTTGCGCGCGTCGTTTCCTTCGACTCTTCTGGAACGCCGACACTTCGAATACGCCCTTAATTCGCTGGTCAAAGACGTTTCAATACGCGAGATAATTCTTTCCGGAGGCGATCCGCTTACGCTTGAAGACGAACTTTTTTTCTGGCTTTTAATGGAATTTCGGAAAATTGAACATCTGGAAAGGATTCGCGTTCACACGCGCGCGCCAGTGTTTTTTCCCGAAAAAATTTCCGAAAATTTTTCACAATTTTTAAAATTATTTTCTGAACAATCGGCAAAACCCATTTATTTTGTTCTCCATATTAACCATCCGCTGGAACTTTCTCCAGAAACGGTCCTTGCGATTCGCCGACTTCACGAGAGCGGGGTAACGCTTCTTCAGCAGGGAGCGCTTCTGCGCGGAGTGAACGACCGAACGGAAGTTTTAGCGGAACTTTATGAAAAATTGACTCGAATTCATGTTATTCCGTATTATCTTCATCAGCTGGACCGGGTAAAAGGCGCCGCGCATTTTGAAGTCGACGTCGAGACGGGTCGGCGGATTATGCGAGAATTAAGGGCGGTTCTTCCGGGTTTTGCCGTTCCGCGTTACGTGCGTGAGATTCCGGGCGAAACGGGAAAAACGCCGCTTGACTGACGGAAACGG
>CAZWOV010000573.1:0-1541 GCA_964635645.1 uncultured Planctomycetaceae bacterium
AACAGTACCAGATTATTACGGATTCTTCCCAGTTGGCCGCATGGCGCGAGCAGAACGCCGACGTGGAGTGGATTGGAATTGATACTGAATTTATTGCGGAACGTTACTATCAGCCTCTTCTCTGTTTAATTCAGGCGGCGACGCCGAACGGTCTTTTTCTGATTGATCCGCTTGCGGATTCTCTGGACGTAACGCCGTTCTGGGATCTGGTTGCCGACGGACCTCACGAAACGATCGTTCATGCCGGGCGTCTTGAGCTTGAATTTTGCTGGCGGCATACCGGTCGTTTTCCTCAAAGGGTTTTTGATACGCAAATCGCCGCCGGGCTTGTCTGCAGCGAATATCCGGCGGGCTATGGAAATATCGCGTCCCATTTTTTGAACGTCAATATGCCGGGGACGGAGTCGCGTTCAAACTGGAAATCCCGTCCATTGACAGAACGGCAACTGGAATATGCCGTGGACGACGTCGCGTATCTGAACGATTGCCGACGGGTTCTTTACGAAGAGTTGAAAAAATACGATCGTATTTCATGGTTTCAGGATGAAATGCGGGAATGGATTTCGAACATACGGTATCTTCTTTCGCCGGAACGCTGGCGCCGCATTTTGAACGGCTCGCGTTGGGATCCGCACGAACTGGAAATAGTTCGTTCCATCTGGAACTGGCGCGAAAATCTGGCGAAGCAGAGAAACTGTTCGGTACGTCATGTTCTCCGAGACGATCTCATTCTTGAAATGGCCCGGCGTAAGATTGCGGACGTGCGGAGTATTCGGAATATTCGCGGGATGGATCGCGAAGATCTTCGAAGGCATCTTCCGGAAATTTCGGAATGTATTTCAGAATCGCTTCTTCTTGCGGACCAGGACTGTCCTCATGCCGAATCGTCTCATCATACGGTAAAATTAACGGTTTTAGGGTCGCTTCTTTATTCGGTGCTGGGGTCGATCTGTCATCAGCATAATTTGGCGCCGTCTCTGGTTGGAACGCCGACCGACGTGCGCGATTGGGTTGCGTGGCATTTGAAAATCGCGTCTCCGAACGAGCCGATACCGTCGCTGGCGACCGGCTGGCGCGCGGAGATTATTGGAAAAACATTTGAAGCGCTTCTTTCCGGAAAGCAGATGATTCGTATTGTCGATCCCATGGAAACGTTTCCCATTCAGTTTGTTTCCGTGAAAGATTTGAAAAAATAGCCGTTCAGATTTTGGAATCCGGGCGTGTTTTTTAAATAGACTTTCCCCTCCCGTTTTTCCTCCCGTTCGGTAGAATTTGGAAATTGTTTTTTTATTGCTCCACCCCTTGAATTCTTCTGAAAATCGGTTAAAATAATTTGGTAGATCTTTTTTAAACGGACTCGCATTAAGGAACCGTCAAAATGGAAATTAATCGAAATGAATACCGAAATCCGCTGATTTCACGCTATGCGTCTCCAGAGATGAGCGCGATTTGGAGCGAACAGCGAAAATTCAGTACGTGGCGCCGTCTGTGGGTCGCATTGGCGGAAGCGGAAGCAGAAATGGGACTGCCGATAACGGAAG
>CAZWOV010000574.1:0-1532 GCA_964635645.1 uncultured Planctomycetaceae bacterium
TTGAGGGCCTGGTGAAAGCTGATTTCATGCAGGTTCAAGTCCTGTTTTCCGCATTGACGATAATCCGAATTGATTCTTCTTTCAGGAGATTGATTCGGATTATTTTTTTGCTTTACGGTTCGTCCTGTCGATTGGTCGGCAAACGGGGGCGAGACGGTATTGTTGGAGGCGTCGTCAACCTTTGTTAAACATGGCCGAGTTTGTTCGTATCTGAGGAAGCCGATTTCAGAATGGCGATTACTCGTGAAAAGAATATTTTCATGGAACAAAAAATCCCATGAAATCGGAGTCTGTTTTCATGGGAATAAAGTTGTTTCTACGGGAGAAAACGTCGGAGATTTTCAGGTTCGTTTTTTTTAAACTTAAGAACGCTAAGTTATTTCTCTGGAGCCGCCGTTTTATTGTTGCTGTTTTGCGTACGCGATTGGGTCTGCGAATCCCGCGTCGCGAAATCCCTGAAGCCGGAGTTGGCATGCGTCGCATTCGCCGCAGCTTGTTCCGTCCGGAAGAGGATCGTAGCACGTGTGGGTTATCGAGTAATCGACTCCTAACTCCATTCCTTTCTGAATGATTAGAGCTTTGGAGAGATGGAGCAGGGGCGCGTGGATGCGGATACGGTTTCCTTCGACGCCGACTTTGGTTGCCAGATTGGCCATCGATTCAAACGCTTCAAGGAATTCGGGTCGGCAGTCCGGGTATCCGCTGTAATCGACGTGATTAATGCCGAGAAAGATGTCGAACGCGCGTACCGTTTCCGCGTACGCCAGGGCTACGGAAAGGAGAACGGCGTTGCGCGCGGGAACGTAAGTATCCGGGATATCGTTTTCGACGTTTTCAATGGTTCGTCCGTGCGGGACCGCGATATTTTTATCTAAAAGGGCGCTGCCGCCGAATTTGAAAAGAGGAAGTTCAATAAATTCGTGCCGTTTTACGCCGAGCGCCTCGGCAACGCGGCGGGCTGAAGCAAGTTCGAAAAGATGACGTTGTCCGTAATTCGCCGTCAGCGCGTAAAGTTCGTCGAAACCTTCCGACTTTGCTATCGCGGCCGTCGTGCTTGAGTCCAGACCGCCGGAGAGAAGAATGACTGCTTTCATGGTATTTCCTTGTTTTTTCTGAAACGTTTCGTTTTCTTTGAGGAAAAAGTTTATCTGAAAAGAGCAATGAATCGCTTTTCGCGTCCCATTGCTCTTTTGGAATTTTCGACCGAAGTCCAAGTCCGGGGCTGTTTAAAATCCGCGTTTGTTTCAGTCGCGTCTGTTTAGAATTCGGCGTTTCCGGGTGTTCTTGGGAACGGGATTACGTCGCGGACGTTCTGCATCCCGGTCGCGTACATGATAATGCGTTCCAGACCAAGGCCGAAACCGCTGTGCGGCACGGTGCCGAAGCGGCGCAGGTCCATGTACCACCAGTAATCTTTCGGATCCAGTCCCATTTCAATCATGCGTTTTTCCAGAACTTCAGGACGGTATTCGCGTTCGCTTCCGCCGATAATCTCGCCGACGCCGGGGACCAGAACGTCCATGGCGCGAACC
>CAZWOV010000575.1:0-1531 GCA_964635645.1 uncultured Planctomycetaceae bacterium
CGCCATGGCTTTCCAGTCGTAAACGTCGTTATTGTTCCTGCGTCCAAGGCGTGAAGGAACGTTTCCCGCCCCTCTCGTTCCGTGAACAAATTCTGCGACTTGCTGCCATGCGTTCGGTTGCTGACGCGCCTGACTGTAGAGACGCGTTCCATCCGGATAGATGAATTCGGTGAAATGATGGTCAAAAATCTGTCCCCAGTCGGAATTCAACTTACGGACCTCGCGTCCTCCAAAGGCGTTCGCTTCCACCGGGTGCGCGTAGTCGCGACCGACCTGCTTTCCCTCGGAAACGGTTTTTACCCAATTTGCGACGTCCAGATTGTGAACGTGCTGTTCGCAGATATGGTCCCCGCAGGTCCACGCGAAATAGTACCAGTTCCGAGTCTGAAATTCCATTTCGGACCAGTTCGGCTGGCGATTTCTGACTCGCGTCCATCCGCCGTTCCAGTAGACGCGCATAAGATAGATTTCACCGTATTTTCCGTCGGCAATTTCCTGAATCCCCTTCAAATACGCGACCTCGTGGTGTCTCTGAAGACCGACGCCGACCTTCAGTCCTTTCTGCTCGGCCAGTTCGTTGGTTTTCATGAGCATTTGGAAGCCGGGAACGTCCACGCAACATGGTTTTTCCATGAAAACGTTTCGTCCCATTTCCACGGCGGCCTGATAGTGAATAGGCCGGAATCCGGGCGGAGTGGCGAGGATGACGTATTCGCAATCGACTGAAATAGCTTTTCGATAGGCGTCGAATCCCCAGAAACAGCGTTCCAGCGGTACGTTAAGCGTCTCGGCGCCCGTTTTGGCGTTTTCCTCGAAAAGGTCCGCGACGGCCGCGATTTCCGTATTGGGATTTCTTAAAAAATCAATCGCGCTTCCCAAACCGCGACGACCGCAACCGACGACGACTGTGCGCAGACGGTCGCTTCCTCCTGGATGAACGTTTGGCATGTTTTTTCCTTTCTGAATGAAGTCTGAATAAAAAACGCCGGAATCAACGTCAATTTTTCTGAACGGCTTCCCAGTATTTTCTGTCTGTTTCATACGGATCAATGGGTGATCCTTCCTGGTAATCCGGCGGGAGAATCCCAAAACGCGCCATTTCGCGGGCATACCATGGATTCGGGTAAAATGGACTTTTGCTGAAGTGCGAACGTTCTTTCGTAATAAAATGTTCGCCCCGCTGAATATATTTCAGAAGAATCTGATAGTCCGGGTCGTTTTTATCTTTAAATATTTCGGCGCCAACCCAATTTCCGTTTTCGTCCTGATGTTTGCATGTTTGCCGACCGCCGGCCGAACGATTCAAAGGACTGAGGAGAAAATTGGATTCTTCCGGTTTTGAAAGGTTGAACCCCCAAGCGCTGCCGTATTTTTTTGAACCGGTAGCCATACTTGACGGTAAAGCGCGCGCCCGCTGCGAATCGTCCCATTTGTGGCAGGAAACGCACCTGCGGTTGAACATTTCGATTGCGGCATGACGTTCCGGCCAGTTTTCGTCTTCGCGGACAAAAGTACTGATCTGTTTTTTATC
>CAZWOV010000576.1:0-1529 GCA_964635645.1 uncultured Planctomycetaceae bacterium
CGCCCCGCGTTTTACGTACTCAAACCCAACTCAAACCCCTCCCCAAAATTTCTCCTTTTCTCTGAAGAATTTGTTTCATTCGTATTTTTTGAGAACAGTTTTCTTCTTTGGTTCGGCTTGCTGCGGCGTTTTTTCGATGATATTTCAGTTCTTTGCGGAGATCTGCGTTGGTAGTTGGGTTTATTTTATTAAAACTACTGCGCATTGTTTTTAATCTGGTTGAATATTTTTAAAATTTTATTAAAAATGTCAAAATTATGTTGACAAATCGTAAATTGCGAGTAAAATTGTGTAATGTTTTTTAGATTTTCCCTTCCATTTCATAATTAGAAAGTCATGAAAAAAGTATTTCCATTTTATTCATTGGGATACGCGGTACTTTGCGTCGTTCTGTTTTTTTCCTTTGCGGTTATGAACGATTCCGCGTCTGGGGCTATTTCTCTTGGCGAGCGTCTTATTGGCGGCGACGTTACGGATCCTTACGATACAATCAGCGTGTCGCCGGGGCGTAAGTTCGTTAACGCGACGGAATGGGCCGCGCTTTATGAAAATGCGACCTGGATCAAAATCGAATCCGGTCATGAAACACCGTATAACGACCAGGAAAGTCCCGCGAATCTCTTTGGAAATACCATTGGGGCCAACGCTGCGAAATGGTTTGATTCCAGTGCGCCTTCGGAGTTAAATCCGGCGTACGCGACGCTTCAGTTTCCGGAATCGTTTGTGTTGACGCACTTTACGCTTGCGTCAGGAAATGATTCGTGGAATAACAATCGTACGCCCAAAGATTGGGCCGTTTACGGTTCGAACGACGGCGTGAAGTGGACGCCGATTTACATTAATACGAGCGCAGATACTTCGCCGAAAGAAAACAACGAGGTTAAGCTTTATTCTTCTTTTACTTCGGACTCCCTTAACTCATCGACGATTCTGACGGAATCGCAGCGGAACGCCGTTTCCAGCGCGCTTGACGGAGCTTTGATATCGACGGCGGATTATTCGACGCCGAAGGCTTATTCCTGGTACCGTCTTGAAATAACGTCAACGACGGGGAAAAACGGTTCGTCGTCTGCGGTTCAGCTTGGCGAATGGGAACTTTTTGGAAATACGATTTCAGATTTACAGACGACTTCAAACGGTCTTGGAGCAATCCTGATGGAAGACGCCGTTTATTCTCTGGACGCGCAAAACGCCAGTACGCTTACCGTAACGTCCGAAGGCAAGGTAACGTCCTGGGCCGACGCGAGTGGAAATTCGTATCAGTTTACGCAGTCGTCTGCCGACGCGGCTCCGGACCTGGTCGTCGCGGTAATCGGCGAGAAGACTTTCAAGGCTCTGGAGTTCAGCAGAACCAACGATACCGCCAATAATCCGAACGGCGGCGATTATCTTACCGGCAACCAGGCGGTTAAGGCGCAGTCTGTTTTTATACTGGCCCGAAATGACGGCGAGTACGATAATATGGGGATTTGGGGCAATGGGGAACGATCGGATAAGGGGATTCGTCTCGATTCCGCGACGAAATTGTG
>CAZWOV010000577.1:0-1521 GCA_964635645.1 uncultured Planctomycetaceae bacterium
TTTTCGCGCTTTTGGCGGCGAATGGCGGCTTGACGAAAGCGCGGAGGATTTTCCGGTTCTCCAGACTTCCGCCGGTTCGGGTCCCCGTCTGGTTTTGGATTCTCAGGGAGAGACGCGGAAGGATCGAGTTGTTTTTTCCTGCGAACTGTTTCTCAAAAAAGGCGTCGGCGGAAATGCGGCGATTGTTCTGAACGACTCCAGGGATGGAATCGGCGCCGACGCTTTCGACGGATACGAATTTGCGTTTTACGCGCGGGAACAGTATGTGATGTTTGGACGCCACGAACAGAATTTCCGGGAACTTGGCTCCGCAAAATGCGTCATTCCGCAGGACGAGTGGTTTCTTGCGACGGCAGAATCCGAACGGCTTCCGGAAGGGAATCGTCTTCGAATCTTTATTAACCGGAGACTGGTTCATGAAGTTTTGGATCCGAATCCTCTTTCCGCGGGAGAACCGGGGCTTCGTCCCTGGCAACGCGATTTCAGGGCTCGGAATCTGACTCTTAACGGGAAAGAAATTTTCATGGAGAAACCTCTTTCGGCGGCTTCTGACTATCCCGAAACGCTTCGCGCGGATCGGCTTCCTCCGATTCTGCTCGTCAGCCGCGCGGCGTTCCAGAAACCGCCGGCGGTCGGTCAGGACTTTTGGACCGCGGCGTCCACGCAGACAAAAGGCTGCGCGTTGAAGATTATTGAACCTGCGGAACCGCAAAAGGAAGTGCGAACGATTTTTTCCGATCCGAACGGTCAAATCTACGACGCGAATCTTTCGTTTGACGCCCGGACGATCTATTTCGCGTATCGTCCAGAAACGGAAACGGCGTGGAAGATATTTCGAATAGGAATCGACGGTAACGGATTGAAACAGCTGACTTTTGGCGACGCGCATGATTTCAGTCCGGCGGAACTTCCCGACGGCGGGATTATTTTCGTTTCCTCGCGCCGCGGCGGGTTCACGCTCTGTCAGCCCGGCTCCGCCTCTAATCTTTTCAGAATGAACGCGGACGGGACGAACGTTCGGTGCGTAAGCATGAACACGCTTTCGGATTTTTGTCCGCAGGTCCTTCCCGACGGGCGCGTTTTGTTTACCCGCTGGGAATATGTGGATCGCGATCTGACGTATCGGCAGTCGCTCTGGACGCAGAATCCGGACGGTACGAACTATCAGCTTTATTTTGGGAATACGGTTCGGCACGCCGGCTCGATTCTTCATGCCCGACCGCTTCCAGGAAACAGCGGGGAACTGGTTGCGACGCTTGCTCCTCATCATGGATTTCCGCAGGGCGCGATTGCGCTCATTCATCGAAATTCCGGCCCGGAAAGCGAGGTGGGCGTCGGTTGCGAGTACCTTACGAAAGAATTTTTTCCGGTAGGAGATCGTTCGGATTCGAAGGCGTTTCGCGATCCGTTTCCGATTTCGGACGAGCAATTTCTCTGCGCGGGCGGAATGGAAAGGAACGGGGCGGCCCGTTGCCGAATTTATCTGTTGAACCGCGATGGCGAAAAACGGCTGCTTTACGA
>CAZWOV010000578.1:0-1517 GCA_964635645.1 uncultured Planctomycetaceae bacterium
CGTTGAGGTTCTCGTTGAGGTTCTCGTTGAGGTTCTCGTTGAGGTTCTCGTTGAGGTTCTCGTTGAGAATTCCCGTTTCGCCCGCAAGAAATCGAATCATGCCGTCCGTTTGCCATGACGTGAGGGCTTCCCATGCATGCTGACGCGCCATGATGAAGAAATGGAGCTTCTGTTCGTCCGGAACGGAAAAATCGGTTACGGTGAACAGACGGATGGGGTGGCCGACCTCGGCTTCGCCGATGATCTGCGTCTGAACGCGGTCGCTCGAGGCGACGGTTGACAGAAGTTCCTGCATTTCCCGGTCCGTGTACATCGCGGTGTACGCAATTCGCAACTCGCGTACGTCGCGGAATTGTTCCGAGAAATCGACGCTCAGTGTCATCGTTCGTTCCGTTTCGTCCCAGACGCAGGCCTCTTCAGGAAAATACTCCCACGTTTTTCCGGAGTCCAGCGAGAAAACAGGCAGAGCGTCTTTCCAGCTTGGCCGCGTTGGACGGCCGTCGTAGCGCCCGTTGAAATTTTCAAACGCGAGACGTATCTTTTTCGGTGGATTCATGCGCGGTACGATTCTGAACGCAAACCAGGTCGCCTGACGATTCAGATTTTTTTCATCAGATTGAGCGACCATTGAAATTCGCCATGTTTCCGGTCTTTCCGAATCCTCTTCCACTTTTCCGAGATTGGCGCCGGCGAAATCGCTGAAAAACGCGAGTTCTGAAAAAGTTTGCGGCTCGGCGGAATACAGGGGGGAAAATAACGCGGCGGAGAGAAAAAACATAAGCGCCGGTAATTGAAGAAAACGCAATCCATTCATAATTTGAAGGTCCTTGAAATCGCGGGATTTTTACTGAAACATTTCCATAATTTCAAATAATTTTAGCATATTTCAGAAAATAAAAAAAGGGGGGCTTCCGCGGCTTATGGTCTCGGCGTTTGGAGAAAGAAACCGCCTGTCGCGATATTTTTTTATTTTTTGATTTTTTTTGTTAAAAGACCTTGTTTTTTCTAAAAGACGGAGTAAAATGAAGAAATTGAAAATTAGTTTTCGCGGAGGCAAAGATTTATGTTTAATTCAAAAAATAATCGTAGATTTTCCAGAGATATTTCGTGTATTTCGGCTTTTTTCCTTGCGGCGGGGATCGCTTCTTCCGGACTTCAGGCCGACCCGTATCTTATTTCCGGCGATATTTCCGGCGATATTTCCAGTCAGATTACCGGGGTGGATTCGATTACGGTTGCCGCAGGTACGACGGCTACTTTGAAAGCGGACGCGGACGCTTCTGCGGGAAATCTTGCTTGGTACGTGGAAGACAAAGCGACTCTGAATGTCGTTCAAAACGCAAATCTGGGAACGGGAACCGTTTATCTTCTTGACGGCGGTACTCTTGCCGCAAGCGGTTCGTCGAGAGTCTCTTTTTCAAATTCGATTAACGTCGGCGGAAACGCGACTTTCGTCAGCGGCAAACCGGGTTTGACGATTACGGGAACGATTTCCGGCGACTCTTCCGCCGTCATTA
>CAZWOV010000579.1:0-1507 GCA_964635645.1 uncultured Planctomycetaceae bacterium
CTTTCGCGTTGCGAATCAAGCCGCGGTATTGGGAGTTCGTCGGATTTTCATTGTTTTGAGGACTGTATTTACCTGAAACAGAACGAGTCGTTCGTTGTTTTTAACGACGGTTTGTCAAATGGAAAATACGAAGCGCATGGAAACGATTCAAGACCGAATTCTTTTGGAAATTTAAAATATTCCGGTCGGGAATTAAAGAAAATCAGACTTCGGGTCGGGCAGGAACTTGGGCGCCTGCTCAGCCAAAAAAGAAATTCATCCGTTTGTCTGAAAATCAGTCAGATCCGAAATTTTTTCATAAATCGAATGGGTATGGACGGGAGCGAGCAGTCGGCTTTGGCGCTTCAATTTGTAGAGCCGAGGCAGAACGGGACGGTATGTTGCGGAGAAATCAGAAAAAAGGGTATGGAAACGGGAAGGAGAAATAAATGAAAGCCGGCGACGTTTGCGCGTTTATGGAAATTTTTGCGCCGAAGGCTCTTGCCGAATCATGGGATAATACGGGATTTCTCGTCGGGGAAAAAACGCAGAGCTGTTCCCGGGTCATGACCTGTTTGACAATTACGCCTGAAACCGTTCGGGAAGCGGTGCGAATGAAGGCCGATATGATCGTTTCGCATCATCCGGCGCCTTTTCGCGCCTTGAAAGAACTTACCTCTGAATCCACGGTTGGCAGACTGCTTCGGGCGCTCGTGAAAAACGACGTCGCGCTTTACTGTCCGCATACCTCCTTTGATTCCGCGCCGCGGGGAATTAATCAGCAATTGGCGGAAGGTTTGGGATTAATCGAAATTGTTCCGTTTATTCCAAATGCGGAATGCGGAGGAGGAACTGGCAGAATGGGGGTATTCAGAGAAAAGCGGACGCTCGGCGGTTTTCTTGAGGACGTCAAGTCGTTGCTTGGTCTTCCGCGCGTTCAATACGTTGGAGACGTCGAACGCCCCGTTCGAAAAGTCGGGATTGGGTGCGGTTCTGCCGGAGAGTTTTTAAGTTTGGCGGCGCGTTTTGACTGCGACGTTTTTCTCACGGGCGAAACGAACTTCCACACCTGTCTGGAGGCGAAAGCCCAGGGAATTGCGCTTGTTTTAATGACGCATTTTGCAGGGGAAAAATATGCGTGCGACAGGTTGGCGGACGTTTTGCGCGAGAATTTATCCGATTTGGAGTATGTTTGGGCGTCGAAGGACGAAACGGATCCGCTCTGCTTTTTCTGAGCTTTTCTCCGAGAATAAGATGGAAATTCAAAAGAAGAAGCGGTTTGCGGCGTATCGGCGAATGAATTTTCCGGTATTTGGGGCGATTTCAGAAAAATAAGAAATTTTTTGATTAAATCCGCGTCGTCCCCCTTGACGGTTTGAGAATTTATGGTAAACTGTAAAGCATAATTGATGAAACGATTGGTTCCATTGGTTTTCCAAATGCGGAAATGGCGGAATTGGTAGACGCGCCAGGTTGAGGGCCTGGTGAAAGCTGATTTCATGCAGGTTCAAGTCCTGTTTTCCGCATT